>CAZIVM010000198.1:0-2552 GCA_964542845.1 uncultured Victivallales bacterium | reverse complement strand
TAAGTTCAACGATACATAAAGCGTAAATACGCCTAAGGGAAACACTAACAAAAATAAAAGGGCATAATAAATATAATTTGAAAGGAGTCGATACCCCGATCCTGGTGATGCGGCGTGCGCTATAAAACGCGCATAAAGCATCAAGGTAATGGCCCCTGTCAAGAAATAGAAAGCGGTACACACTTGAAAATAGTGTCGATCGGGTAACTCCGTGAGCCACAACGCAAACGGGGCAAGAAAAAGTGAAGCCGTTGAAAACACACGAATGGCAAAACGATAAGAGCGTCGCAAAGGTGATAAGTCCAATGAAGGATAAAACCATATCGCCAAAGTCATCAACAACGTAGGGAGAAGTGGCATATAAAACAACTGAGGAGCCGCAGGAAAACCCGCGAAAACCGAACGCGAAAGTAGAGTCACAAAACTCAAGACCAACCCCAGCATAAATAGAATCATCGCGCGTTGTCGTTTTTGAACAGCACCCATGTCGATTTGTGAAAGGTCAGGCATAGTTATACTCTACATCAAAGGTTATCGATTAGTTCAACGGAAGTTGACCGGCCTTGCAGTGAATGATAATAATCATAATAATTTGCAAGATGAAAGCAATCAAATTCGTTGACCATACAGCAAGACAGCGAAATCTAAAACCGTAAATCACCCAAATTCCAAAAACCAAAACCCAACCATAAAGGTAAACGCCCCCCATGGTAGAGGGTTCGGTTTTCATGTATTCCTCATAGATTTGAATTGCCGTAATGACACAAGCAAATCCGCCTGCAAATACACCTAAAAATTCAAATGCAGATGTTGGAATTTTTTCGAGCAAATCACGCATGATTAACCTCGTGCATCACGATGTTCGCGCGCTGCAGATACAAACGAAGAGAACAACGGATGTGGGGCTAAAGGACGTGATTTAAATTCTGGATGGAATTGACAAGATAAGAACCAACGAAGTTCAGGAATCTCTACAATTTCAACTAAACCCGTTTCTGGATTAATTCCACTGAAGACAAGCCCTTTTTCTTCAAGCTGTTTGCGGAAAGCATCGTTGAATTCAAAACGGTGGCGATGACGCTCTTGAATATGCGTGGCGCCATAAGCTTTTTCAGCCAATGAACCCGCTTTCAAATCACAGTTATATGAACCTAAACGCATGGTTCCCCCTTTATGGGTGACCGCTTTTTGCGCTTCCATAATGTCGATAATCGGGGAGCAATTCTCTGTAAACTCAGCACTATTTGCATCTGTAATTCCGCAAACATTACGCGCAAACTCAATCGCCGTACATTGCATCCCTAAACAAATTCCAAACAATGGGATATTATTTTCACGTGCATATTGAATCGTGTCAATTTTGCCTTGAATACCACGATCGCCAAAACCACCCGGAATCAAAATACCATCCATGGTTGAGAGTAATTGAGCAGGCCCCACCTTTTCAACTTCTTCGCAGTCGATTAAATGCGTTTTTACTTTCACCTCAGAAGGAATTCCCCCATGCGTTAACGACTCCATAATACTTTTATAGGCGTCAGGTGTGTGGGTATATTTTCCAACCACAGCAATATTCACAATGCCTTTGGGATGATCAACCAATGTTTTGATCATTTGGCGCCATGGATCAATCGTTAACTCATTAACAGGTAAGCCCAAAAGTTCTAACACTTTTTTATCCATGTCTTGAACAGCAGTATCTGTTACAATTTCATAAATCGTATTCGCAACATCGCGCGCTTCAAAAACTTGATCTTTAGGAACATTACAGAATAAGGCTAATTTATCTTTTTGATCTTGTTCAAGCGGGATTTCACAACGACACGCTAAAATGTCAGGAATAATCCCAATGCCACGTAAAATCCCCACAGACTGTTGAGACGGCTTCGTTTTTAACTCGCCTGCTGCACGAATGTAAGGAACAAGTGTTAAGTGAATAAATATCGCATTTTGCGCCCCTACCTCATGACGAAACTGACGAATCGCTTCAAGATAAGGCAAAGATTCAATATCTCCAGCCGTTCCACCAATTTCAGTAATGGCAATATCGATATCAGGGCGTGACTGTGTACGAATCGCATCTTTAATTTCATTTGTAATATGCGGAATCACCTGAACCGTTCCGCCTAAATAGCCGCCTTCGCGTTCGCGTTGAATCACATTGGAATAAATTTTACCCGTCGTAAAATTAGATGTACGATTACAATCAATTCCAATAAAACGTTCATAGTGCCCTAAGTCGAGATCGGTCTCTGCGCCATCTTCTGTTACATAGACTTCGCCATGTTGAAAAGGAGACATTGTTCCGGGGTCGACATTCAAGTAAGGATCAAGTTTTTGCATGCTGACACGATAACCGCGATTTTTAAGCAACATGGCAATTGATGCAGCTGTAATTCCTTTACCAAGAGAGGAGATTACACCACCGGTTACAAAAATATGTTTAGTCATTTTAATTCCTAAGCTAAGGGGTTTGGGTTGATTTCTTCAAAAATACATATTATTAATGTAACATCATTTTTAAATTTTTCCAATCATTTTCAAAGAAAGAA
>CAZIVM010000197.1:0-2558 GCA_964542845.1 uncultured Victivallales bacterium | reverse complement strand
TGGCTTCCATTTCCAATATTTTTGTATCTGATAATTTTTGATTCAGTTTTGAAATATCTGCTTGACGTTCGATAATAAGTCCTTTTCGATAATTAATTCTTTTATCAAGGTCTGCTTTACGCTCCTTTTCATCTTTGATTTTCTCATCTGGTTTAAAATTATTAATTAAATCCTGTGAATATTTTATCGATTGTTGTTTTTCAGCTATTGCACGTTCTGTTTTCCGAATACGTGAACGGATATTTGAAATTTTACTATATGCGTTTTTTCTTTCATTAATTAAATCTTCTTGCATATACAAGGCAGTAAGCATTGCCTTTTCCTCGACCGTGCTTGCTAATTGGATTTGCATATCGCGCAAACTAATACCACCGCCCATTTCTTCCCGTACATCAATTTCATCCGCTACATGGTCTTTTGCCCACAGTGCATTAATCCATCCACTTTTTTTAGCTAATAAATTAAAACTTTTAAAGTCTGCTGACCCTCGCATGAACATATAATGAAGATTGACTGTGTTATTTTCGTTGCCAAATCGAACGCCACGTCCATTACGCTGTCTAATTGCTCCGGGCGTATATGGGTGATCCAAATGCCATATATCGGTCGTTTTTTTATTAAGATTCAAGCCTTCCCCCATACTGGATGTTGTCCCGATAACAACTTTGATTTTACCTTCATTGAATGCATCTACAATATCCTGTTTCTGTGCCGCTTTCTTATCTTTGGACTTAATAGTGCCAGGTGCAATGATTTTTTTGCCGTTAATAATAGCAATCTCTGAAGGTTTTAGTCCCCTTGAAATTAATTCTTTTCTTAGTTCATCATGAATGCTATCATTCAAGTTCCCCGACTTGATATTTGACTCACCTGTATTATCTAAAAATACAAGTTGTCCGCCATTTGGGTTTTCTTCTAAGTTTTTAGAAATCCCCTCAATAGTAAGTTGGATTTTATCAGTTTCAGTATCACATGAACGATTTTTGATTGTAACATTTGCGTGTTTCCCTCCGTATAACCGTGGATCAATGCTTGCCGATCTATATCCAGTATAGATTGATATTACGTTATCTTCACCTTTTGTTGATGTAAATGAACCGCTCGCTTTAACTTCCTGCATTCTTTGTTGAATATCTTCTTGGATATCCGCCATCTCATCAGGCGCATAAACCCAGTGTCGCACTTCTTTTGATTCGGGAACTTTAATCCACGGCATAGATTCCATGCTTCGATAATCAACAAACCGGTATAGGATATTTTTCAGCGAGTTAAAGTTGATAATTTTTCGTAAAATCGACGATTTTTCAGTTGCACCAGCCATTACAACATCTCCCGCATCAAAGAAGTTGTTCGCAAAGTCTACATCTGAATATATCCCGTATTCATTGAAAATATTAGGAGAAAGATGCTTAAGCATAGTATATACTTCCATCGGTTTATTACCTGTCGGAGTTGCTGTAAGCAAAAATATATTTTTATTATTATTATTTTCTGCTATATATTGCGCCTTGAACCTAAAATCATAAGATCTTGCTGAATTTAAAGAGGTTGTAACTTCTCCTGTTTTCTCATTGATTTTGCTTTCAATTGAAAACCCTTTACCTAGCCCTGTGCGCGTTAAACTACCACGCACCCCTACATTCTTGAATGCGTGCGCTTCGTCAACAATTAAACTATCAACACCAATTTTATCAAATGTAATAGATTTTTCTCGTCCTTCGGATTTCAACATTTCTTCATATCGGTTTGCGCGCTCTTCGGCCAATAATTTTTGACGCCCTTTAACCTCTGGATCATCAAGCATATTTTCAAAAATAAGTTGCTTTACATTCCTTGCTTCTGTTTCAGCTGGAAGTTTAATTTTTTCAAATTCTTCATGCGTAATAAGAACAAAATCGGCATTTGTATTTGCTATTTCTGTTATTTTACCTGCGCGTGTTTCGGGGTTAAGGTTGAATGCTGATACAATTTTTGCATCAGGGAATGCACGTTTAATCTCTTTTTCCCAGTTTTTAACGGTCTTTGCCGGGACTACATACATTGGTTTTTTAGCAATACCTTTGCTTTTTAATACTCTCCCTAATGCAATTGCAGCAAATGTTTTTCCGCCCCCAACATCATGCGCATTAATCCCTTTACCTTCATAGACTGCCTGCATGATCCATGAGATTTGATTTTCACGAAGCTTGATACCATTCTCCTCTAATTCTTTTAATACATCCTTGATTAAGTAAGACGCATGAATATAATCAGGGGCGACAAATGAATTCATATTTTTATTATATTCTTCTTCAATTTTGTTTCGCAAGGTATCGTTAGATTCAAGATTTTCTTTAATTTTATTAATTGTGTCAATAACCACTTGTTCTGCTTCTCCGAGGCGTGCTGAATATTCTCCAATAGGCTCCGTCCAGTTCTGTTCAGTCTTGCGTTTAATTAATGATACTCCATTGAGATAGTTTTCAAAAATTTTACTACCTTCTTCCGTATCGCATAATCCCTTGGGTACATTATATTCGTTTCTCTCTGTCTTACGATTCATTGATACAGAAAAGAAT
>CAZIVM010000196.1:0-2634 GCA_964542845.1 uncultured Victivallales bacterium | reverse complement strand
AAAGCGCATACACTTTGGAGAGTGTACACGCTGTTGAATTCAGAATTTTGATTAGATGAAAATTTTAACTTTGGGGTTTTTATTAATCATTGCATCAATAGCTTCACGAACTTTATTGCCTTTGAGTGAATCAAGACCTTCAGGTTTGACATCAGATACTTTTTTGAGTTCTGGAACAATCAAGATGTGTGAGGCTGTAACTGTAGAGCCATCGGCTTCTTTTGCTGTTACACGAATGATGTGATATCCGAAAGAGGTTTCAACGACATCACTGGTTTGATTTACATCAAGACCGAACGCGGCTTTCTCAAATGCTGGATCCATCTTTCCTTTTGTAAAGGGGCCTAAATCCCCACCTGCAGATGCGCCACTAGGACAAGCAGAAAATTCTTTTGCTTTTGCTGCAAAATCTTCTGATGTTTTGATTTCGCTAGCAATCTTTTGAAGTTTGGCTTTAGCATTAGCTTTAGCCTCATCGCTGGAGATTTGCATTGCATTGCGTGAATTTGTGGGAGCGTTTGCAACATCTTCATCGGTTAATTGGATGCTTGGAAGCACTTTTTCAGAGATAAAGAGTTGAATCATGATGCTTTGACATTCACGTGGATTTTTGAGAATGGTTTCTTTTAATGAATCGAAAGAACGACCTTGCGACGCGAGTTGTTGTTCAGCCATTGCGCGTTCTGAAGGAGAGAGTTTTGCAATTTCAGCATCGAAAAACGCGGTGATACGTTTGGTATCTACTGAATATCCTTCTGATTCGGCAATAAAACTAATGATACGTTCTTTCACCATAGGTTCAAGTAATTTTGTCTTCATATCGTTTACGCTAAATTGTGATAAAGCGTAACCTAACATCGGTTGTGTTTGAATCATAGCTTGAAAATCGCTTAGGATATCTGCGCGGGAAATTACTTTTCCGTCGATAACCGCAACAGTATCAGGGATAAGGACTTCAAATTTTTTCATTGGATCTGGCATTTCATCATTTTCGATGAGTTCTTCACCTTCATCAAAATCATCAGCATCGATGTCTTGAGCGAAAAGCGCGGTGTTCATTGCGAAAAGGAGAGCGAGGAGGAGTTTTAATTTCATAGTATTGACTTTCTGGTTAAATTCACAATAAGATTGTAAAAGATATACTCATAGACGATTATTTTTATATATTGTTCAATACTTTTTAAGAAAATTTGAAAATAAATTCTTTATGAGTTATTATATACAAAAACACGCTCAAAAAATTTGAAAAATAAAAGTTTAATGCTATATTAACTGAATTTTAACACTAAACCTATGAGGTACTTATGAAAAAAATGTTTATGATGTTGTTGTGCGTTTGCGCATCGTTTTCAATGGTTTCGTTGAATGCAGAGGATGTTTCTGAAAAGGGTTTAACTGAAAAAGAGGCGCAAGCAATTCAGTCTAAATTTGTTGCAGAGAAAATTAAAGCAGCACAAAGTTCTTCCATGGCGCAAAATGCCAAAAAGAATAAGGTTGTAAAAGACGATTTGAATATGAACTATACTTTGGAAACATTTGGGTCTAAACCCAAAGAGGGGTGGCCTGCAGTTATCTCTTTGCATGGGGGAGGGACTTGTCCTAAACCTATTAATGATCAACAATGGAAAAATCAACAGCATCGTTATCGCAATGCAATGAACCAAGCCAAAGTGAACTGTTTGTATGTGACCCCACGCGCTCCTCGTGATGTCGAGCCTTGGCATCCATATTTTTTTAAGGCGTTGAGTGAGCTGATTTCGCAATTGGTTTTATGTAACGAGGTTGATCCTAATCGTATTTATGTGATGGGGTATAGCGAAGGGGGGTACTGTTGTTTCCGTATTATGCCTTCATTTATTGATCGACTCGCCGCGATTGCTCCCGGTGGTGCATGTGATAATCCTGATCTTGCACCAGCCGAAAATTTAATGAACATTTACTTTAATATGCAATTAGGACAATTTGATAATGGGTTTAAACGAATTACTTTTGCGCGTGAGTATGCCAAGCAGTTAACCGAACTCCAAAAGAAAAATAAAGGGTTGTATAACTTTTCATTTACAGAGCACAAAGGTTTCCCTCATGATTGTCCTGACTATCATCCTAAGTATGCTGCGATTCCACAGATGCTCAAGCATAAGCGCAATCCCTATCCTAAGCAATTGGTTTGGAATCAAGGCGGATGGGTGCCTGCACAACATTTCTATTGGGTTTCTGTAGATACGGCTCAAATGGAAAAAAATAAACGATTAACAGCCGCCGTTGAAGCGCCAAATGTTATTCATGTTCAAACCAAAGACTACACGCGTTTCACGCTTTGGTTAGATGATGCTTTGGTAAACCTTGACAAAGAAGTGACGGTTAAGGTGAATCAGAAACAGCTTTTCAAGGGAAAAGTTAAACGTACAGAAAAAGCAATCAAAGAGTCTTATGATCTGCGTGGAGATTTAGGTTATCTTTCGCCTGCAAAACTTGAAATTGAAATCAAGTAAATCAAAATTTGATTAACGGAGCCACACTGCGGTGTGGCTTTTTTATTTTAAAAGAGTTTGGCATTTAAAAATAAAGATCCCCAGGTCCCATAAAAGGAGAAAAGAGACATGTGGCAAGGAGGGTTTATTCAAGGAACTTAGA
>CAZIVM010000195.1:0-2667 GCA_964542845.1 uncultured Victivallales bacterium | reverse complement strand
TTATCATATCGTTTAATTTTTTCAAAACACCAAGGTATTTTATGTCACAGTCACCCATTTTTAAAACGTCAGAATCTTTACTCCCCGTCATTGTTCAAGATGCAACTCAACTTGATGTCTTAATGCTTGCCTACATGAACGAAGAGGCTTATCGTCTTACGTGCCAAACAGGATACGCCACTTTTTATTCTCGATCTCGTCAATCCCTCTGGCTTAAAGGCGAAACCTCTGGCGATAAACTCGAAGTTGTCGAAATCTTTACAGACTGCGATCAAGATACCATTTTACTGAAAGTAAACCCCATCGGTGGTAAGGTGTGTCATACAGGCGCTCGTTCCTGCTTTTTTAACCCAATTTCAGAATTTGAAAAAAAATGACAACATACGGTTCAGATCCATCTCCAACCCCTTGGAATCAACTCACCTCTATTCGTGTAGGAGATGGGACAACATCTTTGGTTAAAATCGACTCAAAAGTGATGCTACGTCATCTGATACTCAATTGCGCTTTTTCCTATAAAATCATAGGTTCAGGGACCAACCTTATCGGAAGCGATAGTATCGCCCCTTCAACCTATACTATTCAACTTGTCGGGGATGAGTTTTCCGCTTTCACCACCACCCCATCTGAAATAAAATGCGGCGCCTCCCTCATGCTTCCTAAACTGGCGCATCAACTCGCACAACAAGGGGATGAAACATTTGCAGAACTCTCAGGGATTCCTGGAACTATTGCAGGCGCGCTCATCGGAAATGCAGGTGCTCATGGAAAATGTATTTTTGATCCTCTTAAATCGGTTGAAATCATGACCTCTCAAGGGGATATTATTTCGTTAACACCCCAAGAAATTCCTCATCATTATCGCACAGCAACATTTCCTTCAAACTCAATCATTCTTTCTGCAACATTTAATCGTGCTAAACTCACAACCCCCGAAATTGCATCCCATAAAATTCGCGAATATGCCCACTGGCGAAAAACACATCAACCGCAAAGCGCAAGCGCAGGATCTATCTTCAAAAATCCAGAGAATTTTTCGGCAGGTTATCTTATTGATAAATGCGGATTTAAAGGGTGTCGATTCAAATCACTTGAAATTTCATCCCAGCACGCAAACTTTATTGTCAATCACGCAACAGCAAGCGAAAAAGATTTTACAAAACTTATCCAAATTATACGTCAAATTGTTTATACTCAAACACAAATCAATCTCCAAATGGAACCCCATTGGATCAACAAGGAAAAAAATATGTCAACGACCCCTCAAAAAATCAAAGTAACCGTCGTCTATGGTGGCGACTCTTCCGAACGTGAAATTTCCATTCAATCTGGAACCGCTGTTGCAAAAGCGTTACGAACAGCAGGTTTTGATGTCACTGAAGCAAACATCACGGCATGCGAACTCAATGATGCCATTTTATCAGCGGATATAGTATTCCCTGTTTTACATGGTGGATTTGGTGAAAATGGTGAATTTCAAGCTCTTCTTGAAAAAGCAAACATCCCTTTTGTAGGCGCGGGAAGCACTGCATGTCAGCTTATTATGAATAAAATTGAAACCAAAAAACAACTCGATCAACATGATATTCCAACAGCGCCTTGGGTTATTTTTGAAAAAAATAATTCCAATCGAGAATTTCCACAAAATATGAAATTACCTGTAGTCGTCAAGGCGCCAACACAAGGATCCAGCGTGGGGGTATCAATTGTCAAAACAATGGCAGAGTGGATCCCTGCTTTGGAACTTGCATTTCAATATGATGATGAAGCACTTGTGGAATCATTTATTACAGGAAAAGAGTTAACCTGTGGCATTATTCATGGAAAACCACTTCCAATTATTGAGTTACAGTTTTGTGGTGAATTTTATGACTTTGATGCAAAATACACTTACAAAAATGGAGCAACACAATATCTTTGCCCTCCCCCTGACCTCTCAGAAGAAAAACAATGCGAAATTCAAAAATATGCAGTTGCGTTTGCCAAAGTATGTGATGCAGAATCGTTGGTTCGTGTCGACTTTATTATCGACGATACAACAGGAATACCTTATGTTCTTGAAGGAAATGCAATCCCAGGATTTACAGATTGTTCATTAGTCCCCAAGGCGGCGAAAGTGTCAGGTCTTGAATTTCCACAACTTTGTGCACAACTTATTACACAAAGTCTATTAAAATTTCATGAAAAAACTAAAGGCTAATTATGAAACGCATTCTAAAAGCATTTACCTATTCATATAGCGGGTTTAAATTTGCAATCAAAGAACCCGCATTTTATCAAGAATTTGCCCTAACTATAGCCGCCATAATTACACTCATTTTTCTCCCATTTTCATGGGAAGCTAAAACGTGCATTCTTGTCGCGCATATTCTCACGATGATTGTGGAACTTTTAAACACCGCAATTGAAGCCGTTGTTGATCTTGCATCACCCGAAATTCATCCACTTGCTAAAATGGCAAAAGATATCGGATCTCTTGCTGTTTTATTTTCATTTATCATCGTGATACTTGCTTGGATGTGCCCAACATTGCAACACTTCAATCTGATTTAATCCAACAATAACCCTATAATAACGCATCGAAATATTGAAATTATCTCACATCTTTTTTGAGATATATACTGAATGAAAACAATTCGTTAATGCGTAAAAAAATAAAAGCACCCG
>CAZIVM010000194.1:0-2797 GCA_964542845.1 uncultured Victivallales bacterium | reverse complement strand
CACCTATAGAAGAAGCAGTTTTAATAATTAAGAACGCCTTCAAGGATTTCAAATTCCAAACTGAAGGAGATATTTCAAGATGTTATGCCTCTATTTTTAGTAGAGCGCTTGTAATGGGACACTTTATCGAAGGAGCAAAAGTACCGATTGACTTGTGTCTTGCAAACGATTCCCAGTAGGGGAAAGGTTATCTAACCCAAATTTTCTCCTACTTCTATAATGAATCCCCATATTTTACAGGGGTTGGAAGTTCCGTGAGTTCAAACTGGGATAATACTCTTTCTCAGGCCTTGAGTTCGGGGAAACGTTTCATTTGTTTTGATAACGTACGAGGCGAGATTAACAATCAACGACTCGAAATGATTATCACAGCAGATCATTTTGGGAGTCGGGCAGCTTATGAAAAAGCTCGATCATATAATCGAAGAGATTTCCACTTTTTTATTACGGGGAATGAGGTAAAAACTACGGTTGACCTCATCAATCGTGTTAATCCCATTTCCATCATTAAACAGTTGCCTAACTACGAATTTCAAACATTCGAAGAAGGTGATATTCTTTGTCATATTAAAGCAAATGCGATGAAGTATTTGTCATGTATATATGCAATCCTTAATGACTGGGTAAAAAATGGAAGAACAATTTCTCCTAACTTTAATGGACACACGTTCCGTCAGTGGGCAGAAATTACTGATTATATTGTACAACACTACTTCGATTGCGTATCTATTACATCAGGAATTGATACTATGAAAAAGGTAATCGCTGCGAATGGAGATGCCACACTCTTCCAACTTTGTGAAGATGTAGCGAAAGCTCAACTCCTTAATAAAGAGTTGAGATCATCCAATATAGCAGCGATTATTAATGGAAATCGTAGTTTTTATACACGAGATTTTGGTCCCGACAATGGAAAGTCTATCTCACCCACGACGGTTGGGAAAAAACTTACGTTGTTGTTTAACACCCAAGATATCGTTCAATGTGGAACTCATGAGATTACCCGAGAAAAACGTGATGAACGTGACTCCACAGGCTCTCTAAAAGAGGTGAGATATTATACGGTTCGCCCGTTAAATTCCAACGCATAACATCAAATCTATTCTAATTTATTCTAATTGATGAGTAACTGTATCAAGTCATTGACTTTTTATTCAATACACATTAGGCCGTTAGGCCGATTATACCGACAATGTGATCTATTAATCAGCTATTTTATCCGAGTTAAAGTAGATGTATTGAACAATGAGACCGATTAAAAAGGTCTGCATCTCATTAGAAATAGACCTGACATCATACGTTTTTCAAATCGAAGATTAATTAGGCCGTTAGGCCGAATTGTACCGAAATCACCATTTTACGGTCTGTACGGCCTAACGGCCTAATCTTCGTCCAGCGAAAAAAGATTGTTCACAAGGATAATACGACATCCATATCTCCCATGTTGCCTGTTCCGTAGTTGATCCAAACGATATCCATCATCATCAATTCTGCCTAATCCGGCCTAACGGCCTAATCATCGTCAGAATAAAAATACAAACGAATCTTATCCCTCAATCACAGACTGGATATAATGTTCAGTAGCGTTTGATAACTATCGACATCATGATATTTGACATGACTACTCGAAATGTTATTAAACAACTTCTTTGCACATTTAATTTTTGCGCCTTCAACAGGACGAATTTCTAAAGAATTCATACTCCCTTTTGTTTCTGCTACAAAAAAGATGTGTTTGACTGACCCTTTATGAAATGCAATAGCCCAATCGGGTGAATAGTTTCCGACAGGTGTTGGAATAGAAAATCCTCTGGGGAGTTTCGCATACACACACACTTCAGATGCATGATCAAGTTCTTCAACAAATCGTCGTTCAACGCTTTGAGTTGCCATACCATCGGTAATAACGTAATCTTGGATACTCTTCTGTGCCTTAAATGCTTTTTCAAAATTTTGACGTTCTGTTGTGACCGTAAAGATTGAACTCTCATAGACTTCATCAATTTGATTATAACTGATACTATCGACAACCATTGTTGCTTTTTGATCTTTAATAAGACGAATGACTTTTGAAATAAAATCTTCGGGATTGACTTGATAAAGTATGAACTTTGCATCTGAGATTTTTTTCAATATTTCAACAACAGTTTTTCGCGTTAGAAGTGTTTCCACTGCAATTTTTCCGACTAAATCATATTTACTTTGTGTTTTCTGAGATTTCTCTAGCGTTTTGGTCTGTGTGGTCACAGGATTAAAACTTTCGCCTTGGGAAATATCTTGAAGATTGATTGTTGATTTTTGAGTAGACGCCCCTAATGTGTATTGGAGTTCAGTAACTTTTAGGTGTTGGTCAATATGTTGAACCGCTTTTTCGATGAGTTCGTTAGAGTCAAATTTAACGGTGTATACATACTTATGATTAATATAGTTCCATAATGTTTGAAATTCCTCTTTGTAGAAGTTATCATTGAGGGCATTTTCCTCAATTTTAGTTTTCTTACCGTTATCGATCATGGCGTCAAACGCTTTCTCATCGAACACGCTTTGGATAAGGGTATGAACCCCCGCAGTCATCGATTGGAGGGATTCTGGTAAGATTGCATGATTTTTATTAAGAGAATCGACATGATATTTTTCGGTAATATTTTTTTGTGTATCGACATATTCATTCTTGACGAGGTAATGATAAATCTCTGCGGTATCATTTTGGCATAGTGCCAGAGCGTGTTAAAACTTTTGAATGAATTTAAAGTATTGAGTGGACTTTCCGCCTAAGAACGTGTATCTTAGGAGATGA
>CAZIVM010000193.1:0-2851 GCA_964542845.1 uncultured Victivallales bacterium | reverse complement strand
CGGCTGGCTTTTAGCGTTTTGTTGAATTTCTAGTGGGTTCGGCAACTCATGCGGGGTGTTGGTAGCACAACCGCATCGGCCAACTATTGACAATTTATTATAGGTTCATTCACCTCCAGTTCTTCTTTTGTTATTGACTTCACCTTCATGAAGTGACTTATCGTGTCTCGGTTAACTTTTAGGATCTTTGCAATTTTCCGAATGGGTATCTTCATTCGTAAAAACTCTTTAATTTCATTCTCTTTTGAGTCGAGTTTATAATTTGAATTTCTTTTACCTTTCGGACGCCCTAAAATAACGCCTTCTGCCTTTTTTCTTGCTAAGGCTTCTTTGGTTCGCTGTGAAATAAGATTACGCTCAATTTCTGCGGAGAGTCCAAAAGCAAATGCGAGTACTTTACTTTGTATATCGTCCCCAAGTCTGTAATTGTCTTTAATCGTCCATACGCGACATTCTTTGTTCATACAAATATTAAGGATTTCCATAATCATAAAAAGATTACGTCCGAGACGGCTAAGTTCAGCGCAGATAATTAGATCATCTTTTTTGACTCTTTTTAACAACGGCCCGAGTAAACGCTTGTTATAGGATTTGGTACCGCTGATGGTTTCTTCGATCCATCCATCGATTTTCATTTGATTTATTTCACAAAAGTTATTGATCTCAAATCGTTGATTTTCGATTGTTTGCTTGTCTGTACTTACTCTGATGTAGCCATAGTTCATGGAGTTCTTTCTCACGTGCGTGCGCGCGCGTATATTATAATGTTAAAAGGGGAGCGGTTCATCTTTGGGTTGATACTCAACTTCCGCAGCGTTGAGTATGTTCTTAACGGGATCACGGAGTATAATCTCGGACGACTTATAACGCTCGTGGCGTTCTTTGAGCGCATTAATCAATTTTGAGGCCTGTTCACGTGTGAGATCTTCTGCGCATTCAGGTGCTGGGCCAAACATCCCGTTATGAATGATGCTTTTGATGTAATCCCATTGTGAATATTGTCTCTCATAAGCGCACAAATCTTTACGTGTCGCATCAATAAGCGCAAGTTGCTTTTCGGTGGGAGCATCTCCATGGTTTTTAACGTTTGATTTTGCTGAATTGCCCTTAAAATTACCTTGATTCTGATGTTTCCGCTTATGAAAACTCCACGGATCTTGCATATTATCGAACACTTCATCGGGGGTAACGATTTGATCCGCTATAGCGCGACAAATCTCCATCTCAAGCCAGCACATCACTTTCTCAAAATGTGTGTTCGTGAGGCGGTCATCCGCCGCACTATCGCACCCCGTGAGGGCTTTAAGTTGTGCGCGGTATTCTATCTCGGCTATTCCTGCCACTGACTTCACTTGATGCAACCACGCTTTTTGTTTTTGACTCCACATAATTTCACCATTTCCCTTCTATTAATCTAAATGAACTGGCTTAAATTCTCTTTCAGAATCTTTGGCGTAGGAAAACCATACAAAGTACCGATCTTGACCCTGCTCACAGTTCCCGAATGACTCAAAGATTTCGGGGTTACCGTGGCATTCGTGCAAAAATGCACACCGACTGCACCCATCTTTACCTTCAGGCGTCTTCATGATCATGTAGATTTTGCCTTTAAATTCTACTTTTGTGCCTGCGTACGGTGTCATTTGCTCGACTCCTCACGCCAATCGGGTGTATTTTTAATCCGATCAATCAATTTTTCAATCGACATCTCAAGATATTTTTGTCTTGCCATACCACCTGCGATCATCAATAGAATATTGAATTTTTCAAGTTGAAACCCATTCATTTCATCATAGATTTCAGTGGGCATTGATATCCAGTCGATATTTTGTTTTTTTTGTTTTTTCGCACGTCTTACATACCAAAGGGCTTTTTGAAGATCTTCAATTTCTTTTTCTGCACCTCCTTTTTTGCCACTTCGCCACACGTATTTGAACGCATTTCCCATGCAAAAACCAAGTTGTTCAGCGAATTCTATACACTCAACTTTACCCCCCGCATAATGCGGAGGATGGTTAATCATATCAATACTCATTTTGTTGCCTCATCAATTAATTTTTTATCAACATCCAAACTCACCGAATCCCCACTCATCACGCGCGCCCCTGGCACCTCTTTTTGAGTGAGTTCCACGTAATTTTTAACCGCGATTTTATCGATTGCCTTTTTTGATTTATACAAACTCAATTCGTTTTCATCGCTGAAATCAATCACTTTTTGCTCGTCTAAAATCTCAACGCTTGTGGTAAGTTTGAGTTTAATCTTACCTTTTGGCGTGCTGATCGATCGCTTTGTCTCGTATTTTGTGCGATGTACGAGGGTGTAGCGTTCAATTTCTTCTCTAATCTCTTCCATCTCTGCCTCAAATGGCTTCTTTTCGTCCGCGCAACGTTGATTAATCACATCAATCTCTTTTTGTGCTTGCGCTGCGATCGCTGCCCACTTAATTTTGAGTTCAGCATAGCGGTTGAAGAGTGCTTTGATTTCTTCCTCTGTCATATTGAGAGCCTTGCGATTGTTTCCTAATGTGGTTGCTGCATTCATATGTCATTCCTTTCGGTTTAGTTATTGGGTTTAAAAAATTTGGCACAAACTTTTGAGAAATCTGACACATAAATATTTCCATCAAGTTTTTCTTGAGGGAGTCTTCGATCACAAGGTTCAGTACAAGTTTTTGAGATGCAATAAGTTTTGTCTCTATTCATAATTCACTCTTATTGGGCTTTGGTTTTGTAAAATTTGCATTCGGTTTTGCACGGCATTCGCCCCACCGCGCATCTTGCTTGCTCGGTCAATCCGATGTGTTTACACGCTTTCGGACTAATGTAATTTTCGCACTTGTCAAACATTT
>CAZIVM010000192.1:0-2886 GCA_964542845.1 uncultured Victivallales bacterium | reverse complement strand
AATTTTCATCGACTTGTTTGAAAAACTGTTGATTTTTTGAGATATAAGTGTATATTAAACCTAATTTAATTTATTTCTAAAAATTAATTTTCATCTTAAGGATAATATAATGAACGCAAAAAAGATAAAAAATGTGTGTGTTTTGATTGTCGGATTGAGTTTGTTGAATGGAGGGTATTTATTGCAGGCCAATGAGGATGCTTCTTCAATAGTTCCCACTGAAAAAACTCAGTCGAATTCTAAAATTAAAATCGAACGCGATTCACGGATGAAGACTTATGTCATTGAAACGCAAGTTAATGGAAAAAATGCACGACTCCTCTTTGATACAGGCGCGACGCATACCACCTGTGATCGTGGTTGGGTTGAACAAAATCTAAAAGATGTATCACTACAACCTATTCGTATCCCTGGAAAAACAAATGTAAAATCACATGTGTTTATCTTTGATGGAGAGGTCGCTTGTTTCCCTTTAGATGAACCGCGTACTATTTTTACGATTCCCTTGGGACCCGTATGTCAATCTTTTAATCCTGCGATAAATGGAATTATCGGAATGGATGCGGTCGAAAATCAGACATTTATTTTTTCGCCGAAAAATCTGTGTATAGACCTCGCGCCTCCGCAACGTGATTCTTCTTGGTTCGCCGTGCCGTGTCGAACAGATCGACAAGGTCGTTTTTATATTGCTTATAATGCAAATGGAGAACAATCCTGGTTGCTTTTTGATACAGGTTCATCGAAAAGTTTCCTTCCCAAAAAGGTATGGAAAGAGTTTACCAAAGAGCGTGAAATGCACGCAACAGATGTTAATGGCAAAATGTCGCACAAGGTTTTTGATGGGAAAACAAAGGATTTTGTTATTACACCTCAATTGACTGTGAAGAATTACACCCCAAGTCTTACTGATAATCCTAAAGATTATTTGTTTGGGATAGATTTGATTTCACAATTTGAATTTTACTTCACAGAGACTCAACTTTATATGCGACCTACGAGTTCAGAGACAAAATAATTATTGATTTTCTTTAATTTTCAGAGCGTTTGATGTTACGATTAGATGTTTAGAGAGAGTCTCTTGAGTTGTGCTTTCTAGCGCATAATCATTTTTGTCGTTTTTAACCCAAACACTTTTTTGAACGTTCACTTTGTATTCAATCACAAACTTTGAATGTGCAGGGAGTAATTCTTGAGAATCTTTAGCTTTTTGAACGCTATATGAACTCAATGCAAAAGAATAAAGTTCAATACAAGAATCGGTCTCTTTTTTGAAAGGTCCTTTGTTTGGGATAATAAAATAGGGATCGTCTATTGAATCGTTTTCTATATCGTAATGCCCTACAAACTGAACGTTTTTTCCTACAACGCTAAAGAATTTAGGCGGAATTGAAAGGATTTCGGTATCCGCAAAAACTACGGCATGAGGGTAGGGGGTACAATTCAAAAAATTTGTCTTATCGCGACGTTCTTTTGCGATTGCATTTTCTTTTATATTTGAGCTTGAACATCCGATGCTGAGGGTGGTTATAAAAATGGTAATTAAAAATAATATCTTAAACGCTATATTTTGAGATAAGTTCAATTGATTCGATTTAATCATTGTGTAATTCCTTTCAATATATTCAGACAGTTAGATCTTCTTGATATTATTTTTTTCTTCATAGTTGATTTGAGATTTTACAATTCGATAAATGTTATTTGCTGACCTATTAATTGCATCTACGGGTATATTATAAAGTGCGTTGAGATATTCCGGCGATAAGTTGTAACGCATTGTTGAAATCTCAATTAATGATGTTGTTTTGAGGGTTGAACTTTTCTTGATTGCATTAATCAAAGATAAGTCGCCAATTTTAATATTTGTAAAAAATGGTAAAAGTGTACTTTCTTCTTTTTTATCGTTTTTAAGATATTCAAATGTTGATATTGCTTGCATTCCTTTTTCTTTAGTTATTTCAAGACTCAATGATTCATATATCTTAGGGAAATCGATTGGCGTAACAATTCCTTTTTGGTGATAATCATTACACGCAACGCTAAAAAAGATTGGCGCAGACTCCGTATTTAATGGCAAAAAAATCGAATCCGTTTTGGGTCTAAAATGTGATTTATCGTGAAACGCGTTGAATAAGTGTTCGTTATGTGCGCCAAGAATGAGGTAACCTTTTCCAAAGGTTTTAAAAACCAATACATCGCGTGTAAGTTGAGATTCGATTAGAATTTTGTTTTTATTAACTTTATATTCCAAATCTCGGCCACTGGGCAAAACTAGGCCAGTGATCGCATATTGAGAAGCTTGCGCAATGTCGGCGAAATTAGCTGCCATATCTTCTGGTGACAATTGAGTTTTGAAAATAAAAACCGAGTTAGGAAATGGACGGTTGTATCCGGTTGTTTTTTGGTTGGACACAATGTAAATCGCATCGATATTGTTAAGGCAATACGCCCACTGTGGAGAGTTGAAAAGGTGTTGCATATCCAAATAATTTTTATAGCGATGAGGCGAGGATGAGGTGATGGATAACAACGCGCTTAGGGCAGAATCCTTGCTTAATCGAATGGAGTCGAGTGTCGGTATTTTTCGTAGTTGAGTCACATCGATTCCTGTAATCATATCGGCTATTTTAGGGATACGGCCTTTAAGTTTTTGAGGTGAAATTTCATCATTTGCCAAAACGTGCGCGTGTGTAAATAATGTTGTGATAAGGACAAGTGTCAAATAAAATATTTTTTTCATAATTCCCTTTTATTGATAAAATTTGATATGCGTATCTATAATGAATAGTGATAATATAACGCAATATTTTTAAAAATCAAATTCATCAATTGATTTTAAACTCATTTCCATAAATCGGTGTCGCGTTTTTCAAAAAGATCAGTATGTTT
>CAZIVM010000191.1:0-2894 GCA_964542845.1 uncultured Victivallales bacterium | reverse complement strand
TTAAATGTATAGTCTTCACCTTTTCCCAAGAAACCTTTTCATGACTCTCCTTTGTAAATCCCTCCGCATCCTTCTTTGTGCTTTGTGCTTAACAATAGCACCCATACTTTTTGCTGAAGAGATTAGCGAAGTGCGTATTGAACAAGAGGGGGCGCCAGAAACCCATATTCCTGAAGCCGCCTTGCGCTTTAATCTTAAATCTGCAGCCGGTCAAGAGTATAGCGAAAAAACAATTTCTGACGATATTAAACGTTTATATGCATCGGGATTTGCTGAAGATGTTCAAAAAATTGAAAAACGCGAAAATGATAAATTGATTGTCATTTTTAAGGTCCGCCCAAAGCCTTTAATCAAACATTTACGATTAGAAGGATTCCAACAATTTGATGCAAAAGACCTCATGGAATTGGTCAAAGTTTCTGAAAAAACACCTTTAAATGATGCACGATTAAGTGAAAGTTGCAATGCAATTCGTAAATTTTATGAGTCCAAAGGTTACACGAGCGCAACGGTGATCCCCTCTGTATTGCGTAACGCGAATGGATCTGTGGATGTTATTTTGCGTATTGATGAAGGATTACGCCTCAAAGTGAATGATGTTAACTTTGTGAATAGCACGGTTTATTACAACTACGAATTACGCGGCGCATTGGCCAATAGACACAGTTATTTAAGCCGTTTTCTTGACTACGGATTGTATCTTGAAAACGAAATCGAATCAGACAAGTTGCGTTTGCGTGAACTCTATTGGAACAAAGGGTATCTTGACTTTGAAGTACTAGACTGTCAAACCACCCCCGAAGATGAGAAATCACTTTATGTCGATATCACCTTCACGCTATATGAAGGCGAACCCTATAAAGTGGGAACCGTTTCAGTAACTGGTTCGACTCAATTTCTCTCAGAAGATTTAATTGAAGCGCTCCAAACCAAAACAGATGCGATTTTTGATAATCGTATTGAAGCGCAAGATGTCGATCAAATTAATCACCGCTACTACCAACGTGGATTTGATGATGTCGTTGTTTCTGCGGTTCGTAAACCCAATCCTGAAAATCATGTGGTCGATATCGAATATCGCATTATTGAAAATCAACGCAGTCTTGTCGGACGTATCTCAATTGCGGGCAACGAAGTGACCCAAGACCGTATTATTCGCCGTCAAATCCAACTTCAACCCGGCGATAATTACGACCGTGGAGAACTCGAAAAAACAAAAAACCGCCTCATGGGGCTCGGTTTATTTGAAGAGGTTAATACGAAGTCAGTCCGTACCGCAAACCCCGAATTGCGCGACCTCGAAGTTGCCGTTAAAGAACGAAAATTTATCGAAGCACGTATCGGCGCTGGCTTCTCAGATTATGATGGACTCGCAGGAATGTTGACCTTAACTCATCGTAACTTCGATATAACTGGAATCCCAGAAGAAGGCGCGAATCTTAAAGATCCCAACTCATGGTTCTCTGGCGCAGGTCAAACCGTGAGTGCAACCGCGTTGGTCGGTAACCGTATTCTTAACTTCGACTTGCATTTCACGGAGCCATGGCTCTTTAATCGCCCTTATCGTTTAGACGTAGATGGTTATGTCCATACGCGTTTTTATGAGGACTGGAGCGAGATGCGTTATGGGGGCGCTTTTGCCGTGACTCGTCAGCTAGATTTCATCGATGAATATACAGGTGTTTCACTCGGATACAAAGTGGAAGCGGTTCGCGTCTATGATTTATCCGACTATTATCGTAAGTCTGAATGGTTTAAATCTCAAGAACGCACATACTTCCTCAATCAACCCAGCATCACGGCTTCGCATAATACATTAAACAAACGTTTTAATCCCACTGAAGGACACGATGTTACAGGTTTTGCCGCAGTGATTCCTGTCTTCAATGATATTCAAAGTAGCTATGCTAAGTTAGAAATTAAGGGGATTCAATACTTCTCGTTCTTAGAAGAGATGTTGCGCGCGCATATCGGATTAAAACTCGGATCAATGCCGTCGCTTGGCTCTAAAGATGTCCCAATCTACGATCGATACTTCCTAGGGGGGGGTGACACCTTGCGTGGTTTTGCGTATCGTTCTGTATCTCCTGGCGATGGCAAAGGGCGTAATATTGGAGGTCAATCAATGCTTTTAGCTACAGCAGAATTTTCACATCCTATTTTTAGTATTGTACGCGGAGCTGTATTTTGTGATGCAGGTAACACATGGAGTAGTGCGGGGAGCCTCTATCGCGTTAACGATGTTAATATTGGTGCGGGTTATGGTTTACGCATTCAAGTGCCAGGCTTAGAGTATCCATTGAAACTTGATTTAGCGTATCCTATTCGTGTAAAATCACCCAATGTAAAACGTCAGCTTCACTTCCACTTCGACGTTGGATTCTCTTGGTAAAACAAGGTTTAACCCTCACTAAAAAGTTGCGTTATCGAATAAAATTAGTCAAAGACTGCAATCAACTAATCCGTTAATAATGTGGGAATTGCATCTGGATGCTGATGATTAAACCATGTCATTTGACGGCGAGCGTATTGCCATGTTTTAGTGCTTATTTTCTGAATCATTTCGGCGTACGAAATCTGCCCTCGAAGGTATTCATCAATAATTACATAACCAATCGCCTGACGTGCGGTAGGCGAAGTCAGTAACCCTTCTGAAATCGCGCATTTGGCCTCTTCAATCCATCCCATTTCCATCATTAATTCGGCACGAGATGCAATCCGTTGTTTAAGCACTTCACGATCGCGCATAATATGATACTGAACCGCATCATAACGCAACGGCTTATTCTCTATAAATTGATCGCTCATAGGAATTTGTGTTAAAATAAAAACCTCAAGCGCACGAATTAATTTACGTCGATTATATCCATAATTTTCGTAATCTTTAGGATTCT
>CAZIVM010000190.1:0-2970 GCA_964542845.1 uncultured Victivallales bacterium | reverse complement strand
AAAAGTTTATGAAATTCTTCAATATCTTGATCTGTCATCATTTGGTTAACGGTTTTGAGAATATGATCCCAAAGTTTCTTGAACATATTGAGATCTACACGATGAGAATGGCGTAGTTCGGTAAGGTTGACTTCATCTTCTTTACAGAGATAACCTAATAAAACATGGTAGTCGTCCGGAGTTAAACTGACCGAATCTGGATGTTTAATGATATAATTCAATGTTGCCAATTCTATGGAATGTACAGCATTTTTAAAGAGTATATTTACGGTTGACCCATAACCCAATCCTGTACGTTTTAAATTTTGAAATTGTTGGAATCGATGCATGACTTCTTCGCGTGAATCTTGAGTAATCGCAATCATGGTTCGACTTTGTAAGTATCGTGCTAATGGCATGATGTGAGTTCCATTATATATACTAATGTCGTACCAAGAATCGACCTTTATTAAAAATGAATCTTGATCTAAAAAGAGTTCAACATCGCGAATAAGTGTGTCTAACGTAATCAGCTCCATGCGAATGGTGTCGGGATCGTTCCATACTTGATATTGACACCCACAATTCGTTGCTGGTGAATCTCCCGTTAAACAGATGCAATCATATTCTAGTTCAAACTCTGAGCACTGAAAAAGCGCAGAATGAAAATCACCAATATCCAGTTGTTCCTTTAATCGTTGATTGAGTGCCTGCATGGTGTCTGAAGACGGCGAATACGCGCTCATGAATTCTTCAAACGGAATCAATATTTTTTCTGATTCAAGATGTTCAACAATATTGTCTAATCGTTGAATCTGATAATAATCAAAAATGTATCCACTTATGTTAATACCTGCAAAAATAACAATGATTGGGATGATAAAAACTAGGGCGAGTTTAATGAGATAAATGGCCACAAATTTTGGGGTAAATGGTTGTGCGGATTCTTGGCGATACGCGATATGTTCATCCTTTAAAAGGGTAGGGGATAAGGGGAAAATGTACCCGCCTTTGACGCGACGCCATACCGCATAACACACGAAATAAACATAAGGAAATATTGAGATCGCAATCAGTGTGTAAAAAATACTTTCGGCCCTTGATTCTGTTTGACTTTCTGTAAATAAAATATAAGGAATCAAAATGGAAACAATCAGGGGTCTTAAGGAGATCCAACCTTTAAAAAATATCCACCAAATCGCATAGTATAACACTGTTGCGCCAAGCGTAATGAGGAGTGGGGTTAACAGAAATTGCGAATTTTTTATTAAGTTGACGATAAGCAATGTATAGGCGATAAGTATTAGAATACACCAAATGGAGAACCAACGAAGGGTGCGTCGTTTAAATATATTGTAACTTTTGTGGTCGAGAAAAAATTTTGTGACATCGAAAGCTAATAACCCTGTCCCGACAACTAGACTCCAACAGGCACACTCGTTTTTGATGTCGCTCAAACATCCCCAAACGAGTATAGCGAATAAGATTGCAACAATAAAAGGGAGTAATAATTTCTTTTTCATTGATTTTTTTCCTTTTGTAATCTATGACATTCATTTTGATAATAAGTATTAACTTGAGGGATAAAGGTCGCGTCGGTTTCGATTTTTTGAATCAACTCTGGCGACAAAAATTCACGGAGTCGCGCATCACTGAAATTGATGGTTTCTTGGTATTTAAGCTCGGCACAACGTTTTGCAATCAACATTTTGAGTTGATGTCTTAAATTTAATGTCGTTTCTATGCACTCTTCATTAAATTCTATTAAAAGAATCCCATGAAAAAGGTTAGATTCTGTGGTAAACGCTTTGGACGGCGTCAATGTATTTGGGTTTTCTTTGAGCTGTTGTGCAATGTGTTCTGTATATTTTCTGCTCAACTCATAAGTCGATGCCAAATTCATATAGATAAAACCACATACATAATTTTTGGAGATGGAAGAGAAAAAGGGCATCGAAACTATATCCATGCAGAAAATTTTGTAGATAGCATTTTCGATATTCAGTTCTCGATTGATATCGTGGTAGAGGTCATTGACCAATGTTTGATTCATTGTTAAATAGACCCATAAAAGTTCTTGGGCTTTATTTTCGCACAACTTCTGCGTTTGCATTAAGGTTTCAAGGGTAACAATTTGAGAATCATTTTCGAGAATGGTTTGATACAAGATATTGAATTCGTAACCTTGAATGGAGAGGTAATAAGCAAAACTCGGCGGCGTTTTCGCATTTTTATAAACTTGTAAAAACTTTTCGCAAATATTAACTTTTTCAGCAAGTGTCAATGGGGCGTTGATATAGGCATGTTTTTCAATGTATCGATGAACAAGGTGTATAAGATTAGGGTTGTAGAACGATTGCGTTCTATGCGCATAGGTAGGGTTGAACACAAAGGAATCGATTTGCAAAAATTGTTCAAAGAGTTCAAATGCGGTGTCGAGAGCCGCGAACGGGGTATCTGATTTAAGAGTCGTTGAGCGAGTATGTTCAAGACATAGCTTTTGAAAGAGTTCTTGCTCTGAGTCAGGGGAGGGGGTAATATCATTGAAGTGTTCGGTATCCTTGAGAATAATTCCCTCTTTTTGATACTGTTCAACGATTGAATCGTAGCGATTTTGCATGATGTATCCGAAAATAAACCCGATGCTATAAATAAGTAGAAGGAGTCCAATTACGACACAAACGATCATCTTAATTATTTTAACAGCATGCGATTTTTCTTTGATCTCTTCACTATTTTTCATATTCATTAAATCTCCTCTATTGAATTAAATATGTATTTTTAGGTTTACGATTTGCATGAGCTTCTTCGTCAACTTTTTTTTCATGATTTTCCTCCCAAGGTGTTTGTTGTATATTTATAATATACATTTAGATTTTCAAAAATCAATTCAAAATGCGATTTGAGAGAATAATATTTAAACTATTTTGACATATTTTGTTAATAAAAATAAAAAAACACATTTGGGGTATGTTTGTGGTATTAACTCGC
>CAZIVM010000189.1:0-2978 GCA_964542845.1 uncultured Victivallales bacterium | reverse complement strand
TTGATGTGTTGAAATCGCACCTCACGCGGTACGAGTCGAGCTCAACAATGAGACGCCCCACCGTGCAGGGAATCCTCCAATCCGCAGAGGTTACATACGAGAAAGAACCCCTCCCTTTCTAACCATACTATATAACACGCGCGCACACGCACGAGAAAGCGAGGTGAATAAACGATAAAAAATAACCAATAGTTGGTCGATGCGGTGAGGATCCGACCCCTCCCGCATGAGTTGCCGAACCCAGTAGAAATTCAACAAAACGCTATACAGCCGACCGTATGCTTGGGCTTTAAAATAGCACGATGTTTGGATTTTTAAAGGGGTTCGGCTTTTTTATTTTAAACTTTTTCAAATACGAAAGAGAAAAACCAAGAATGTCAAAAGCTAAATTAAAACATCAACCCAGATGCCCCTTCGCATGGTTCGGAGGTAAAGGAACGCCACGAATCAAAAACTTCATACTTAAGCACATGCCTCATCATGAAAAATACATCGAACCTTTCGGAGGCGGGGCTTCCATTATGCTCGGGAAAGAAAAATCAACCGTAGAAGTATATAACGATGTCAATCGCGCAGTAGTTAACTTCTATCGCGTGATCAAAGACCCAGATACCTTTCGCGCATTTATGGCAAAAATTACCCAATTACCCGTCTCACGCGAACTCTTCGAGGATAGCGCAGCTCTGTGGCCTCGTCTCCATGATAGCGTCGAACAAGCTGTCCACTGGTATTATGCCCAAAGAATGAGCTTCAGCGGAACAGGTACCGCGTTCGCTATCTCTCAATCTTCAAGCAGTGGCGTTTGCTCCACTATCGCATCGTTTAAGTCAGCCCTTGAAATACTCCCGCTCGTTCATACCCGCATGCGAGATACCGTAATTGAATGTGTCGATTGGCGTGAGGCTCTGAGGCTGTATGATGGAAAAGACTGGCTCGCATATTGCGACCCACCTTACGTGATGGGCGCAAGAAAATCCGGCGGATATGCGCATGAACTAAAAGATTCTGACCACCAAGAAATGGTTCAACGCTTAATTCAATACAAAGGCGCCGTGATGCTTTCAGGATACCCCAACGATATCTACGCACCCCTCCTTGAAAACGGATGGGAGTTTAAAACAATCGATGTGGTTTGCTCCGCGGCTGGCAGAACGCGTGCATCAGGATTGCAGGGCAACGGCAATAGCAAAGCAAAGCAGGCTCGGACAGAGTGTTTATGGCTCAACCCACTCGCTCTCGAAAAACTCAAATAATAACCTACTGCAACATGTTGCAGTAACCAACAAAGGGGCTTAATCGCCCCTTCTTTTTTTTTCTGGTTTGTCATTGTTGCAGTAAAAATCTACTGCAACATCATACATGGCGCAGTAACTTTTAATGACCCCGCGCAGTAAAATATCATTGGTTTTTAGATACTTTTAGACGCATTTTGACAATACTATCAATAACCTATCTCACGCACAAATACGCTATCTAATCTTAACAAAACCTATCTTTTGTTTACAGTTACGCACAACGTGCAGAGCGTTTACACTCCCTTATTTACGATCGTATATTTTATGTGCGTAAATGAGGGATATTTTTTAACCAAAAATGCGTACTTTTTTTGCGATTTTGTAGCTTTAGATTATCAACTACTTACACAAGTTCTTAAAGCAAACGTTAGTTGTTTTGTTAATTTTAACATATTTTTCATTTTGTATAGAACTTTTTATAGCAACTTTTTTACACTAAATACCCAATTTATCTAGATATTTTGAAATCATTGATAATTGCTTGTCGTTGGCTTGATTGAGTCGTTGTTTAAGAGACTCAAGTGGTGAGAGTTTTTGTTCGCTGAAGTTAATTTTGGATAAGAACTTAATTTTGTCCTCGCGCGTGGCGTGTCTCTGATAGAGTTCTGTCATTTCGGGTGTCATGTGTCCTAGCACGCTCTGAACAATCACCTGAGGCACTCCGTGTACGCCTGCCATGTATGCAAATGTATGACGCAAAGCATGAATCCCTTTAATCGACTTTGCGCGTCCATTAGAATTGATAATTTGAGTTTGAATACCTAATCCATTAAGGAGTCGGTTTACATCATCTGTGATTTTACTGTTGCGTTTGCTGTGTTTGATTTGGAGTGTGGGGAAACAAAAATCTGAGGTGCGTTTAGTTTCATCAAGGAGTTGTTGTACCTTTGGCAATATCGGGATGTCTAGTTTAGCCCCTGTCTTATCTCGTTCACGCTTTATAAATCCGTCTTGTATCTGATCCCATCTCAAATTGCAAATATCTTTGAGAGAGAGTCCCGTGTACAATCCTATGACAAATAGCGGTTTTATTGTTAAGTCTTTTAAATTGTCCTCAATAAGCTTAATCTCTTCAAGCGTGAATACATCGCGCGAATTACGCTTTATCTTTCCTATCTGCGTTTCATCAAATGGCGTATAGGTGATTGATACTTCTTTCTGACACGCTCTAAATATGGCTTTAAATAAACGATTTCGTTTTGTTTTCGTGCCATTCTCTATTGTAAGACTATCAAAATATTCTTGAACAATCTTTTGTGTAATAAAGTTTATAATAAAAATTTCTTTTTCATCTTCAAGCCATTTGCAAAAATGAGTCCAGTATGATCGATTATCTTTTATTGTTCGCTCTGATGGATCTCTATTGGTTCCGCCATGCGATAAATAATAATCGTAAGCATCACTGGCATTAACTTCTTTTCCTTTTATCTTTTCAATAGCTTCAGTGATGATAGTAGCAACCTTTGCGGTACTCGCGCCTGTATCATCTATAATCTTATTAATAATCGCCTTTTCTGTGTTTATATCGCCATTGAGAGATTTAATCATCTCTTCGTATGCTTGAGCTTCTTCTTTTGTTGTGCAATTCTCGCATTTGCCTTGATATCTTGTCCTGTTTAACATCACAGAATAATACCACACATCTTTTTTACCACGTTTGTAAATCATAGTCGCCTCCATGAT
>CAZIVM010000188.1:0-3080 GCA_964542845.1 uncultured Victivallales bacterium | reverse complement strand
ACCAAAGTCCCCAAGACTGGAGTTGATTTAGAGGAATTTGGTTGGTGTTGTCGGAAACTACAAACAAAAGCCTATAGCCGCGCTGCGCTAAGCGCGGATATGAGCAAAATACTGTGTATCAAGATATAGTCGCTGTAGCAAACATACAGCGCAATTATTCGCAAGTCATTGATTACCAATGGTGCCCGGGGCGGGAGTCGAACCCGCACACCCGTATGGATAACAGATTTTAAGTCTGTTGCGTCTGCCATTCCGCCACCCGAGCATTACATAAAGAATTAAGATATTATACTATACACGTTTATTGCAAAATTTCAACTCAAAAATGAAAAAAATATGCAAAAAAACTTAAAAACAACTGTTAAGCTTAAAAACTCAACAGTTGTTTGTGTATCAATATATTATTTTTTGCGGAAAACGATGCGACCTTTGGTCAAATCATCTTGCGCCATTTCGAGGCTCACAGTATCACCCGTGAGGATTCGAATGGAGTTTAAGCGCATTTTGCCACTAATGTGAGCATGAATGATGTGCTTATCGTTGATTTTTACTTTGAATTGAGTATTAGGAAGTACTTCCGTAACCACACCGTCCACTTTAATAACATTATCTTTTGACACAGGGCTCTCCTTATGATAATAAGTGAGTTAATTTTGCAAGTTTCTCCTCGAGTTCGTGAGTTCCGTCACATTGAACAAGGAGTCCGGATTTTGCATAATATACATTGAGGGGCTCAGTGAGCTCTTCGTATACTTTTAAGCGAGACAATGCAGTTTCAAGTGTATCGTCTTTACGTTGAATGAGGTTGCCACCGCAATGGTCGCAAATACCTTCAACTTTAGGAGGCATCGTTAATTTATTAAATGTTGCGCCACATTTTTCGCAAACTAAACGTGCTGTTAAACGATCTAAAAGCACTTGTTTAGGTGCATGAAGACTGATAACGCGGTGAAGTTCAATCCCTAATTTTTTCATCTCTTGATCAAGCAATTCTGCTTGTGCAATCGTACGTGGGAAACCGTCTAAGATAAAACCTGTTTTTTGTGTTTCTGGTTTAGCCAAGAAGTGGGTAACAATTTCTGTAACTAATTGATCAGGTACAAGTCCGCCAGCTTCCATGATTGACTTTGCTTTTTGGCCAAGTTCAGAACCAGCAGCGACTTCTTCACGGAGTAATTGTCCGGTTGAAATGTGGGTTAAACCTTCGATTTTTGCGAAACGTTCGGCAATAGTGCCTTTACCAACTCCCGGAGGTCCGAGAAAAATCAAATTTTTGCGTGTGATCGCCATTTTTTTTGACTCCTAAGTTTTTTAATATTTTAGCTTTGTGCTTTAAGAAAAGGGACAAGTTCTGTAAAGGGAACTTTGTGTTGTTCCCCAGATGCCATGATTTTAACAACGGCATTTTGTTCTGCAATTTCGTTGTCGCCCAAGATGATTGCAATAGGGGCGTTCAAACGGTTTGCAGTACGCATTTGCGATTTCATGCTTTTGCCAGATTCTGGCTCAATATGTGCTGGAATTTCGGCTTGACGAAGGTCGCCTAAGATTTTCCATGACAAGGTTTCGGCCTCTGTGCCCATAGGAATTAAGATCACTGGGGGAGGGGTTGCGCAAGGTTCGTGGGCAATTCCGAGTGCATCGCGAATCATCAATAAGCGTTCAACACCTGATGCAAAGCCAACGCCCATAACGGGTTTGTTGCTTCCAGTAAAATGGATTTCATAACGACCTCCACCAGCGACAGCACTCTGTGCGCCAAGCCCATCATGTGTCCATTCAAAAACAGTATGGACATAATAGTCAAGTCCGCGCACTAAACGAGGTTCAACTTTATAATTAATCCCTAAGGCATCAAGATGACGACACACTTCCACGAAATAATCCATTGTTTCTTGCGTAAACGCTGTAGTTACATTCGGTGCTTCATTGATAATATCTTGACATTCGGCAACTTTACAATCTAAAATACGCCAAATGTTCTTCTGAAAACGTTGTTGACAATCAGGGCACATCTTTTCAATGTGTGGCCCGAAATATTCTTGCAATAATTTGGCACCTGCATCACGGTCACGTTGTTCACCGCGCGTGTTCAATAATAATTGCGTGCCAGTAATACCGACAGCATCCAAGTATTGGTTATACATGGCAATAGCTTCAGCATCAAGTTTGGGATGGACACGACCTACATTTTCGGCGCCAATTTGGTGGAATTGACGGCGTCTTCCAGCCGCAGGGCGTTCGCCACGGAACATAGGGCCCATATAGAAAACGCGTTGTTCAACGCCATTCATCACATCGGTGCCACCCAAAGAACGCATCACACCAGCCGTTCCTTCAGGACGTAATGTTAAACTACGCCCGCCGCGATCTTTAAATGTGTACATCTCTTTTTGAACGACTTCGGTTTGATCACCGAGTCCACGTTCAAAAATGTCTGTAGCCTCAAAAATAGGCGTACGGATTTCTCCATACCCATAAAGTGAAAATATTTTTCGTGCTTGACTTTCAAGGAAGTTCCAATCTGCAACTTCCTGAGGGGTAATATCAGCAGTCCCTGGAATAGGAGAAAAACGACTCATTATTTTAACAACCTAAACTTATTTCTTTTTGGTTGTTTTTTTAGCAGGCGTTGCTTTTTTAGCAGGCGCTTTAGCTTTAGCAGGCGTTGCTTTTTTGGTTGCACTTGCTTTTTTGGTGCTCAATTTTTCTACATTAGCTTTGAGTTCTTTCCCTGCGCGGAATTTGACAACAGCGCGTTCTGGAATTGGAATTTCTTTTGTAGGATTGTTTGGGTTACGGCCTTTACGGCTTTTGCGAACACGAATTTCGAATACGCCGAAATTACGAAGTTCAATATTTTTACCTTTTGCAAGTGCATCAGCAATAGTATCTAATGTTAATTGAATAACTTGAGCTACTTCATTTTGTGTAAGTGCGGTTTTTTCTGCAATGGAAACGGCCATTTCTCTTTTGGTTAAGCTCATGAGAGACTCCTAGGTTTTATATTTTATGAATTATAGATAAAGCGTTAATAAAGTAAAGACTTATATAATTTAATACGATTTTACTTTTTTTCA
>CAZIVM010000187.1:0-3090 GCA_964542845.1 uncultured Victivallales bacterium | reverse complement strand
ATGACGTGTACTTACGTTGAAAAGTGGGAACCAGTATGAACCATTATGGTTAAGAAGACCAAATTGGAAAACTTCTGAGCCTTCATCGTAAGAACCATGTTCTTTAGCCGTATTAATCAAACCTAATTGTACTGCACGTCCTGCACGGAAAATACGGTTAACCAATCCAAATTGAAAGCCATCCATACTCGTTGCAAAATTTCCCAATACAGCAAACTGACATCCCACGACGTCTCCACCATCATTGAACATCGCCGCTTGTAAACCATTGGCAACATGACTTGAATTTACAAAAGCAGTTTGAACACCATTCATTTTTTGTGTCATATTTGCAAAAACAGAAGCTTGAACCCCATTCACATCGGCTTCATTATGATTGAAAACAATTGAAGATTGGAGTCCATTCACACTTTGAGAAAAATTGCAAGCAAGCGCGCCTTGAACACCATTTGCGCCATCATCAGCACGATTGGCTCCACCCAATTGAACACCAGTTGCGCTCATTGACTTATTATAGAAACCCGCAGCTTGAACGCCAGCCATATCTGGGGCAATATTGAAAATAAATGCGGACTGAACACCACTGGCCGAAACTTTGTTTTTATTCGCCAAAAATGAGAGTTCTACACCATTGGTTTTTTGTGCACGGTTATATCCGAGTACCCCCCATTGAACACCATTACAAACTTGTTCAATAGAATTTGACCAAAGTGCAAATCCTACACCATTCATGTTATCAAAATGATGAAAAGTTGTCATCCCTGCACCATTAAAAGTTGCAGGGCCTCCGCTTTCAGCCAAAGCTAAAGATACACCGTTCACCTTCGTGCCAGAAAACCACATCCATGGTGAAATACGCATTAAGGTAGATTCAGGCGCAACGCACTGCGCATTATCTTGCACACCAATTTGCGCAACACTTGTGTTAATACCAGCAGACTCAGTCGTCGCACATGCTGCGAGCATAAGAGGTAAGGCAGCAGCAACAGATAAAATAAAAGTATTTTTTGTCATAATTATATCCTTATTATCAATTAAAAATCAAAATTATCGTCTTCTTCAACTTCAGGAAGTTCAACATCCGCTTTTTTAGTGGGATCCATCGTGTTTGCATCGGGGGTAAATGCATCATCTTCAGCCGCTTCGTCAGCACGACGCTCTTCTTCAAGTTCTGCTTTAATTTCAGTATCAAGTGCTTCATCTGAGTTTGGAACGACAGCGGGTTCAGTCGCAGGAAGTTCGACTCCAGGTGTAGTGTCTTCAGCAGGTGTAACTTCTTCGACAGGAGTTGAAGCCGCCGCTTCTTCTGCCTTGGCTTTGGCTTCAAGTGCACGACGCTCAGCATCAGCGGCTTTACGATCTGGATGCGCATCTGCACGAAGGTTGTGCGTGTTCATATTAATAATAGGAAACCAGAAGTGACCATTATGATTCAATAAACCTAATTGAAAAACTTCGGCATTATGTGCTTCGTTGAAGAGACCGAGTTGGAATGTTGTCCCTGTTGCGCCGACATGGTTATAAAGCGCCATTTGAACACCATTGGCATTTTCAGCACTATTAATAGCTGAGAACTGCACACCATTCATTGTATCTGTCGTATTAAAAAGAAGTCCTGCTTGAACCCCATTAACCGTACGCGTTGAAGAGATTCCTAAGTCTAAAGCTACGCCATTAATTTTAGCAGAAGCACTTTTAAGTAAACCGAGTTCTACGCCATTAACGGTAGCCGCATCGTTCCAAAAAACTGGAGTAAGGCGAACGACAGTTTGGGTAACTTCTGTATCCGCAGGATTGTTATACATCCCAAGCTGAAGCGCACAGCTATTGATACCGATTGCAGATTCTGTTGCACAACCCGCAATAAAAGAGAGGGCAGATGCGCCTAAAATGCCTAAGCAAAGACGATTCCACTGAAGGCGTTTTGATTTCATTGTTGTTCCTTTCGTTAAGACAGCACAAAACTATCTCTTGATATGATTTTAGATTTACTCAATATTATATTCAATAATATAGCATCCATTTTCATCTTGTCAAGATTGCAGAAATGATTTTCAAAAAAAAGTTGTGTTTTTTTTATTCTTTTTTTCAAATTTTGAATTAAAACGAACAAATATAGGTTAAAAATCATAATGATAATCATCAGAATCGGGAAGAACAACTTCGCGAGTTTTGATGGATTGACGTTCAGGCAAAGTGGGAACAACTTCAGGTTTAGAGTTTTTGAGCGACTGAAAATCGATAAATTCAATCTCTTCCCAAGGATTCACAAAATTGACAATATTTTTAGGATTTAACAATGTCAACGTTCCATCTAAAACTGTTGAACTTGCAGATTGCACCAAACTGTATTCGGGTGCATTATAATTTCCACGTAAAATAAAATTCAACACAGAAATAGCGGTCGGCTTAATCCGCGTTTTAAATGATTCCAACTGTCCCGTCTTAATATTCACTTTTCCTGTTACTGTAACTTCACGCAAAGGATCACCTTGATAAAGACGTAAGCAATCAATATTTAAATTGCCTTGTCCTGCACTTAAAAGCATCACCCCATAGTTAAAAGATAAATAAGCCGTATCAGTTGCTGAAAAATAATATTGTGGCGACCCCACAGTCACAATCGATAATGGCACCGATAAAAGTTTTAACCACACATTATTTGTATAAATTGGAATTTGAGATTTTTGGAATTGACACGACACCTTAGCTGTCAAATTTTTCGATAGATTTTCAGTAGAAAAACCAATACCACGAACAGCAAAATCTAAGTTCTCCATTTCACCTTTAGCGGGTCGAGTCTCAAAAAGTTTAAGGATAGGATTCAAAGAAAATTTGGGAGAAAGCCCTCGCAAATAAAACGGATACCCCGCAGGAGCATCTAAATCCACTTGTCCATAAAGTAAAAGTGAAGACGAATCAACCCCCAGATTCAAACGTGTAATTTTAGCAATTCCATTTTGAATTTCTCCTTGCAAACGCATCATTGCATAGTGAGTATCCACGAGTTTAATTTTTGAAAAATTTGCATAAACGTCTAAATCTACGCCATTTAAATTTAATGAATGGAGCTCACTATCTAGTCCAATC
>CAZIVM010000186.1:0-3091 GCA_964542845.1 uncultured Victivallales bacterium | reverse complement strand
ATCTTTTTCTTAAATTTTATTTGAATTATACACAAAAGTGTGTATATTATAGTATCGAAAGGGACGAAGAAGCTTCTCCCTAAATAAAAAATCTCTAAATAAGTGAGGTATGTTATGAAAAAACTTAATGAAAATCAAATCCAAAAATTAATCAACGCTGGCTTTAACCTTTGGGAAAAAAATGGATTCAAACGTTTATATGCAAACGGTGAACTTATCGACCAATTAACAATTAATTTAAAGGGCGGACTCGACGGCGCCTTTCAATATTTGGAAGACGAAGAGATCGATAGACTTTATGCTAAAATTTACAACTCTCGCCCATTCTTCGATTTAAATACCTTGGAAGCAGGATCTAAATTTTTTAACGACGAGTTGGGCTCATCAACATCTTTACGTTCAAAAATCATCGAATTAATTAAAGGAATTTTAGCATAATAAAAAAAGCGAGGAGACTGCGTTCGAACCCACAGCCTCCTCAAATCAAAAAAAGTGGATGGAGATCCACCAAGAATTAATATACAACAAAATAGAAGAAAGTCAAGAGGAAATTATGAAAAAATACATTTTAAAAACACGCAAAGCCATTTACACCGTCAGAAGAATTGGCGAAGAAAATCGCTATTTGGTATTTGATAGACACGTCAAAGGCGCCGAACCTGTCACGCTATACCAAGAAGAGACGATTGCTTTGATTAACGGCTTTGGAGGAGTTGATGCGATCCTTGAGCAACTCGTAGAGGTATCAGACGCACAAGAATTAGAAGAGGTTCAAGCCTATTTTAACCGTGAAAGCTCAATCCAAAACCAACGCAAAGCCGAAGCACAAGCACGATTTGACGAGTGCGAAAAAGTGTTAAATGATGTTGAAAATCAAGATGCAGAAAAGATCATGAGCGCAGCCATTTATATGGCCAAGAACTCAACCCTTCAAGCCGACAAGGCATTTGATGACAAGTCAAACCTTCATAAGCATTTGATTAAAAATGGAAGCTATACGTTCACTTATTACGAAGATTGTTTGAAAATTGCATATAAAAACGGTCCCTTAAAAGGGCAAAAATTTGTATCAAATCGCCGATATATTAAAAACCATACTCATCAAATTGGCGACTTGTTCAGAAAGCGCGCCAAAGATTTAATTGAAGTCAAAAAAGATGGCTTTTTATTTGTTGAACTCACCAAAGACGGAAAATTGCATAAATCAACCATGTTTGACTCCCTCAAAGATGCGAGCGACTACCTCGAAGAAGATAAGGCTGAAGATTCATTCTCTTTCAAGCTTTTTGAACTCCACGCCAATACCTGGTACAAGTTCGACCAATACTTTGAAGTCGAAATTTATGACGAAAACGGCAACTTCAAAGACAATGCCGAAGATGTTGGGTCAAGAATTTTGTAAAGTTGAAAAAAAGTTGAAAAATCAAAATCTCAAGAATTGTAAGTGGCAATAAAAAAGCCACTTACATAAAACGCATTCAATGACTCTTAATCATTGGGTCCGCGGTTCGAGCCCGCGCGGGTGTACCACTACAACTCCTTTATTTCATGTTATTTATAACTTTTTGACTGTACTTTTCTTAACCTGTCGTTATTTGTCATAAGTGCCAAAAATGGACACAAAATGGTCACATTCAGACAAAAAATGGACACAAAATGGACACAGAAATGGTCACGCAACATTTGATGCTTATTCTCATTTTTCATAAAGATTAGACATACCCCATTTCTGAGGTATGTCCTATAGATTAACTATTCTTTAGATTATCAAGATATTCCATCACCTATGACTTTTTAATTCTCACAGATCCATTCTTCGACTTCGATAACTTAATGGATTCAAAGACCCCATCATCGTTGAGTCGTTGGACGGTTCGTACACTCACATGAAGAATCTTAGAAACCTCCTAATACGAAATATATTCTTCTGTTTTAATTTGGGATTCGGGTTCTTGAGATTCAATGATTTCTTGTAATGTATATCCCGTGGGTTTTAACAACATATTAATCATGGTTAAGTTGTCTTCGGTAATTTTCTATAAATCAAATTGTTTCATCGTTGGTATTTCCTTTCGTGTTCATTGTTTCATTGAATTTGTTCATGTGTTTAAGTTTATCTTCACGTCTTGAGTGACGTTGGTAGAGTTCCGTCATTGCAGGACTCATGTGTCCGAGAATACTTTGGACAGTCGATAATGGAATCCCTGAAACACCTGCAAAATATGCAAATGTATGTCTTAATGAGTGAATCCCTTTTACGTTTCTTTTTTTCCCGTTCCCAATACTCACCTGAGTTTCAATTCCTAATCCCTCTAAGAAACTCGTGTAATACGATGATATTTTTGAAGGATCATCATTATAAAGGTTGTACAAATGAGGAAAAACATACTCAGTTAAATCATTCAATTCCCGTTGTTGATCTAAATAGTTTTTGACATCTTCCAATATCGGAATTTCAAGATTCGATGATGTTTTACAACGTTTTCGAATAATAAACCCATCCGAAATATCACTCCACTTTAAGAAACAAATATCTTTCATGGAGAGTCCTGTATATAATCCTATAATTGTAATGGGTTTTGTTATTGGATTTGACATTTTATCCTTGATTAATGATAGTTCATCCTCAGAAAATATATCACGGGACTGTGTGTCAAGTTTCATTTTGGGGATGTCAAATGGATTAAATGGAATATTTGCATCCTCCTTCAATCGTTCAAACACACTCATAATCGTGGTATGTCGTGCATTAACTGTACGAGGTCCCAAATATTGATGTTTATTAGGAAACTCAACCGAAATTAGTTTCTTTCTTTTATTCCCAGACTTTCGAACTTGTTCTTTGATTTGAATAAATGGTCCATTTTTCTTAAGATAGTTGATATATTCGTTACTATGTAACTTGCTTACCTCAGCAAGATAAGTAATTTTGGGATAATGTTTACACATGTACTTTACAAAATCATTAAAATGCATCTTATTTCGTTTTATTTGGTCATTATTGGGAGGACGTTTCGTAGGTTTGAGTAAATATAGATCAAACGCCTCTTCGAGAGTAATCTTTTTCTCTGTTTGGATTTCTGAAATCATA
>CAZIVM010000185.1:0-3108 GCA_964542845.1 uncultured Victivallales bacterium | reverse complement strand
ATAAGAAGTTTATGCAACAAAAAAAGAAAAGAAGCGTCAATATAAAGCAATAGTTTAATTCAAACGTACGAATTAAAATCTAACATCAAACCAAGAAAGAAGGACAAACAATGTTCAAACATTTGACAACACGCGCAATGATCGCATTGATTGCTGTATCAATCACAGCATTGATTAGTGGTTGTAATATATGTGATAGCTTCGTCACATATACCCCTGGAGCAATTCTTAAAAAAGGATGGGATTCCAGCGATCCATTAAACAAAGGATCTGAAATCAAATCGATGAAAGGTCATTTCAAATCAGTAATGCCTGAGCAAAAAATTTATGTTAGCACAGATGTATACGCGGTATTCCCAGACAAATTATGCGTGGTCACCGTGACCCCTTCTATTGATACAACAATTGTGGTTCAAAATGGCAAACAAGCATGGCAAGTGAGCTCCATCATGGGTAAACGTGCTTGCATTGATAGCGAATTTGAACAAATGATGTTTGATATGTACATTTTAGACCCCAGCAAAAAACCCGATGATATTTTTGAGTCTTACGGTTTTGTTAAAAATGAATTTCCTGAATTGGAATCAACACACTGGGCAATTACATGTACCCCTCGTCGTGATATTTTCAAATATGTATTCCCTAAAACATTCTATGTGCGCAAAAGCGACTACATGATTACTCGTTCAAAAGGGAAGTCCATTGGCGATACCGAAGTCTCTTCCGCAACATCTATGACTGAATCCTTCAAAGTTTATGACACAAACTTAGGCATCATTGAAAACGAAAAAACATACGAAGTTCGCGATTCAAGCAAATTAAAATCTAAAACATCCTCTATGGAATACAACATTGATATTCCTGCAGAAATGTTCAACGAACCCGATGAAATTTAATCCTATTTTGGAGTTATAAAAATATGAAAAGCAAACATTTTCTCATTATTGCACTTCTTTGTGCCACATCAACATTTATGGGGTGTCAGACAGCCGACACCTCTAAAGAAGCCGTCGCAACCACTGAAAACAGCGAAGAACTCTCACCCTTTGCTAAAATATCCGAAGAGACCATGGACGAAATGATTAAAATCATTCGCGAAAAACACTTTAGTACAGACACTGTAATGACGGATTGGGATGCAGTTCGCGCCAAACACCGCCCCGCAGTGATTGCTTCTAAAAATGTCAATCAACTCACACGCGCTTTGACGCAAATTGTTGATGAAATTAAACATAGTCACGTTGGTATCCTTCCTCCCGAAAACAAAGAGACCATTGATCGCTTAAATGCGATCGCCCGTGGCGAAAAAGTGGAACCGATCGTCGAAGAAGAAATCTCCTACGAACCCCCTCCAGCCGATTTCCCTAAAACAGCGCCCGGAGAAGTTGGAATGCGTATTGGACGCACTACAGCAGGGAAATTACGCGTTATCACAGTTCAACCCGGCTCAACCGCTGAAAAAGCCAATATCAAAGTGGGCGATGAAGTAATTTCAATTGCCTCAGGAGCACAAATGCTTCCAGCTGCCGCGGCTGCAATGCCATCCAATGCAAATGCACCTTGGTTCACCATCACACAAATGATGTTGTCAGGTCGTTCAGGAACAAAAGTAAATGTGGTGATCAAAAACAGCGAAGGGAAAGAACGTAAATTACGCTTAACGCGTCGTCCTAACGGCTTATCATGGTGCAAATTAGGCGTTATGCCTCCCGAAGCTGGTGGCTACATGTCATTCATGAACGAAGACAAAATTGGTTATATTGCCTTCACTCCTTGCATGCCATCGCAAATTGTAAATTGCCGTAAAGACATCCGAAAATTTGCCAAAGAAGGGATGAAAGGACTTGTCCTCGACTTCCGCGGAAACCCTGGGGGTTTAGGAATTATGACCCCATCTATCTTAGGATGTTTGATTACCGAAAAAACAACATGGCTCTACGAAATTAATAAATTCCGTACATCGCCAAGCGTTGCTTATCCACAAAAAGATCCTTATTTAGGGCCTGTTGCGGTGTTAACTGACAATGGCAGTGCGAGTTCATCTGAAATGATTTCAGCTGGAATTAAAGATACAGGTCGTGGCGCGACATTTGGTCAAAATACAGCAGGATCATGCTTGGGTTCAAACTTTATTGAATTAAAAAGCGAATTCCGTCTTCAAACCGTACTTTCTGACTGTCGTCGTTTGAATGGTAAACCCCTCGAAAAAGATGGTGTCGAACCTACGGAAGAAGTATTATTAGACGATGCCTCTGTCGCAAGCGGCAAAGACCCCGTCTTTGATGTAGCAGTTGAATACATCAATCGTTGCAACGCAAAAAAATAATAGTTGATACTTATTCATTATAGGGTCGATGTCAAAATCGACCCTTTTTCATTTTAAATAATTGAAAAAAACTTGTAAATTAAAGAAATGGGTGTAAATTAAGAGAAAGAAACGGAGTGACAATCATGACAGAAGAAAATAACAATGGCAATAAAGGTTTAGGATGTATTCCGCTATTCATTTTCGGGATCATCTTAATCTCATTTAACAACACGCCGTTTGGAGTTTTACTCATTATTGGTTCTATTATTTGGTTTGTCATCGCCTACAAAAAACAGATTGCTGCTCAAGAAAAAGTTCCACCAACACCTCAGCGTCATGCCAAACGCGCACAGCAAAATCAACTTGAAGAAAATGCGCATCGTACACAACCACAACCCAATATTAATACGAAAAAGAAACCCATTATTACGTTAAATGAACCCAATGCGCGTAAAGTAGAGTTATCTAAAGAAACGCCCATATACGCAAGAAACACGCATCCATTACCCCCTAATGAGACACCACCTTCTCCTGCCCCAGCAACGCTTTCTGAAACCCCTATCGTTTTCGATGATATTGTTATTGAAACCCAAGAGTGGAAAATCCCTGATATAGTTTTTGACACACATAAAAACACTAATCTTCCTGAAGTTGCACCCTGTAAAACAACCGTTGAAATCCCAAGCACTCCCCACTCTTCTTCCCATATATCCTCAACGCAAAAATCCGTTCTTAATCTTGATAAGAAGTCGCCGATAAGCAGTGAAGGAAAAGGACAATACTCACGTTTATTTCAAAAA
>CAZIVM010000184.1:0-3145 GCA_964542845.1 uncultured Victivallales bacterium | reverse complement strand
ATTCCTTTGATAGAACCGATTGTTTTATCAGCGATAACAGGTTTTTCTTTTTCATCTTTGAGCATTTCATTGATGAGGGTTTTAATTTGTGCAGGTGTTGCGGAAGTATATACCATACCAACGCCGCCGTTTTGATCCATGTTACCCATAATCACAAATTCTTTGAAATCTTCTTCTTTTAAGTTGGCTTTTGTGAGAGCAGCTTTAGACTTTGCTTCCCATTCTTTGAAGTTTGGAGCATCAGGAGCCAATGCTGAGAGTTCTTCACATTTAGCTAAGAACTCAGGTTTGTATTTCTCAACCAATTTATTTTTTTGAATACCTACAACATCGAAGTATGCAACAACGTTAGTTCCTTCTGGAATTTCTGGAACAAGGTCTTTTTGGGCATCGAGCGCGACCATAGGAAGAGCGACTGCGAATGCTGTAACAGCACAGGCTTTGACAATAAATGATTTGATGTTCATTGGGAAATTTTCCTTGCATTTGATTTTTTATTTAGGGCTCGCGTTGAGTCCGCTTGTAATGAAATAAACGGTATTTTTTTAATTATGTTCCGTTAATACACATTTTTTTTACTTTTTTAATTTTAAGATAGAAAAAGGCGCGAGACTTTGTAAAATCTCGCGCCATGGGGTTAGTAAAAACATCAATTATAAATTTATAAATAATGAAATACAGAAAAAACAATAAGAATCGTTAGAACTATTTCAAATGGGGTTTAGGCAAAAAGCGAATAATGATTTTACCCTCAACATGAATCGCGTTCACATCATTTAAAATTAAATTCTGAGGGAGTTGGGGGACCATGTTCGGATCTACCACTAACGGGACACGCGTATCAAAAGCACAATTTATCATCGCCAAATCGTCATTAATCCCAATCAAAGGCGTTGTAGCTGTAAATCCTGAGTCCAATCGCACAGTCACCCCCGAAAAGAGGGGTCTGGAATCGGTATGCGCACAAAGCAACGTTGCCCCCATAGGCAAGGGGAATTTATCGCCCGCAATCCAAAGCGACACCGAAGCATCCACACGTTGTGAATCGAGATTAAAATAGTGATACTGTAACAACTGGAATGCCGCGTGCAAATGTTTAGGTAAAGCAGAGGTTGAAAGCATGGATTGAGCGATATTCGCTTGATCGTTTAACAATATCGCACCGAGTTGCGAAAGTTGGAGATTCACACGAACAGGAATCTCAATTTGTCGGCTCACACGATTGACAAATACTGAACCAAAGCGGATATGATTTGTCGCAAAAATCGTTCCCTTATATTGATTGCACAACTGCTGTTCAATCGCCACAAGAGGACGCGCAGGCTCAAGCGGTGCCTCCTTAAAAAGCTTCGCGGGGCGTCGCCACATCGTCAAATCATCCGAGGGAGAAAAAACAAAATCGGCGAGTTTGCGCGTAGAGGTCGCCCACGACTTCGCGGGCGAAAGGGCAACATAATACCCCTCGTGATGCACATATCGAATCAACATATCAATAAAAAAGAGTTCTAAATCGGAAAGATGATAACCAAACTGTTGGAGTTCTGTCGCATCCAAATAAATCCCGTGATACTCCCCCTTACGAATCATTGAAACCACTTGCAACATCACCCGCGACCAACGCTTGGGAGAGTCCCACCACGTGGCAGACTTCAACATCAAAAGGTTCATTCCCGCTAAAACCGTGCATGAATCACGTTCAGGCGTGGCATACTGCTTTACCATTAACTCATGAATCGAATCTAAACGATACGCATCACGCTCAATATAAATCGGATCTGAGAGTTGATTTTGCAACATCTCTTGCGTCGCTTTTTTTTGGGTTTCAAAAGAGCGAATTCCGCCCACATCAAGGAGGTAGCCCCCCACAAGCACACCTGCGCCCAATAAGGCAGCAAACACCGTACGATATCGAATTTTAATCATTATTTTTTCTGGGTTCTTTTGGTTTCAGTTAAAGCTTTTGACGCCGAGGGTTTTCCACGCACAGGGAGGGTCAGCGAGTTTAATGCAGGAGAGACAGGATCAATGCGAAGGCCTAACTTCTTCACAAAAGCGAGTCCTTCAAACGTCTGAAGCGTTGTGGTGTGCATCATCACGCCTAACCCTTGCTCTATCAAACGACGCACTTCAACAAGATCACTCTCGCGAAGTTCACAGTCAAAAAAGAGCAAAGCATCGTAATGTTCACAATCACGAATCGACCCCGAAATATTGTCGACATAATAGGTAGGAAGCAACTTTTTAAGACGCATCGCCAACTTCTCATTCTGGTAAACCCCAATCTTCATATCCGCTGGATCCATCGGGTTAGCCTTCATTAACCAGTGAATCATATTTTCCGAAACAGGATCTAAAACCGCCTCGTTCGGGGGGAAATGCGAACAGGTCGTAAGAATCAGCGAGACATTCGAAGTCTTCATCACCGCCGAAATCACTTGATTCCCATCCGCAACCCATAAAGGGGTAAACTGTTTGCGATAAATCATGATTTGACTATCAATAGACGTCGTATCCACAGAATCTGCTTTCGCGCCACGGAGTAATTGCGCGTATAACTGCTTGGCATGATCATAATAGTCACCCAATGGGATGTCGCGATACGGTTCAACGGGCAAATATTTTCGAGCAGGCTCTTTTCCCAAAGGTGCATTCAATGTGGCATCTGCCGACTGCGTTTCGATAGGCGATACCGTGGGTGTGTCGAGAATTGGCGTGGGCTTTTGCCCCGAAAGAACAAACAACGTAATGACCAATGCCCCCAACAATAAAATCACAATCGCCCCAACAATCATTGACGAATAGGCATTTGAGCGATTATGCCCCATCGGACGACGCACATGTTGCGCTCCTTCCGCTTTTAAAATTATTTTCGACCCTTTATTCTTTGTCGGTTTCATTCCCGGATAAAGTTGAGTTGTCTCCTCTTCTTTAACGCCGTCTTGCGATTTTAACGGAATCAAAAATCGTAACTTGCATTTGGGGCACATAACAGTGTCGCCCGCATACTTGTCATCGCATTGAAACCCCTCGTTGCAATCTGGACATAAATAAAGTATCATTACTATCTCTCGTTAAAATTATTATATTTTTTACATTTACTATAATATACAATACCCTTTATAACGTTTTTTTTCAAATCATATTC
>CAZIVM010000183.1:0-3149 GCA_964542845.1 uncultured Victivallales bacterium | reverse complement strand
ATAAGAAAAAATCAATAAAAAAGCAGACTTCGCGGACATTTGCCGACAATGCAAGGTCTACAATGTCTGCAAAGTCCGCTTAAAAAACTACAACAGAAAGGAATCCCCAATGCCAAAATTGAAAGAAAGAATGTTAAAAGCCGGATTATCGCAAGTATCCGTCGCACAACGTCTAGGTGTGCGAGAAAGTGTCGTGAGCAATGTATTAAGTGGCAGATGCGCAAGCAAACGTATTGTTGATACGATTGAGCAAATGCTTCTTGAGAAGGAGGCGGAAACCCTCTCAGCCCCCCAATCTAATCATATATAATAAGGAGAAAAGAAGTTATGGAAATTACAGAATGTATCACCTTATGCATCTTCATAATTTGTGGCGTTGTATCTTCAATATTTATAATAAAAAACTAAGGAGAAAAGAAGTTATGAAACACTTTTATTGGATGGTGTTCGGGAATGCAGTAGTGCTGTGTGCGCTCGTGGCGGTGTGTTTTTGGCAGACATCGAAGACTGAGAGGACTCAGCGGACCTGGCACGAAGTGTCCGAGGTAGGCACGATGCACATCACGGATAGTGAGATTATCCTTTTTTGCAAGATTAATAAGGATGACTTGACAACAGAAGAATACAAGAAAATATTGAAAGGAAACTTAAGATGATCCAAACCGAATATGACAAAACCTTTTCCGAATCAATGACAAAATTTGAAGATGTTACCGCAAAACTTACGCACAAAATGGGGAAAAGTGCAGGGTTACTGCAACATGTTGCAGTAACTTTGAACGCCCGTGATATGAAGTTGGATGCAGTAGATTTATCAGATATTGAACTGTTGATTCAAGGTGCAATTAATATTGGCCGTGTGATGGTCATTGATTCAGGAATTATGCTTGCCCATGTGAAGAGAAAATATTTTAATGGGGATGATGGGACATGGAAGAAGTGGGCAGTACCGTTAACAGGATGGGAAGAGCGCAGATGTTACATGATGGCGAGTATTGGGGCAATGTTTTTAGAATTACCATCAGATTACTATCAACGCCATAAACTCACCGACAGTGTGAAGCTTGATATTGTGGCGCAATGTACGGATGAGGCCCAATTGGAGTGGCTCTCAGATGATCGCATTTGTTGCATGAGTCGAGAACGATTACGCGTTGAACTTGCGCTATTGCGTAAAAACGGGGTCAAGACGGCGCATATTGCCAAAGTTCGTGAGATTCAAGACGTGTTGCCGGGCTTTGAAGATTTGATTCAAACCGTTGGGGTGAAAGGATCCAAGGGGATCGACTGCGTGGCAAAACGGATCTCGGATAGTCAGGTGGCATGTAAAATCAAAGAGACGGGCGTGAATTGCTTGATGGCCTCTGTGGCGTATTTGGCAGAAGATCCCGCGCAACGTGCAGAGGTGTTGCAAACCGTGAAAGAGCTTGAATCACTCTGCGAAACCTTACGGACGAGTCTCAATGGCACTGTGATGACCCAAATCACCGCTTAAAGTCAAGGAAAATGAAAGGTTAAATTATGAATTTACTTGAAAGACTTAAAACACAGCGTGAACTCTCCGCATCGGAAGGAGGTCTCACGCAATCGGATATTGGAGGAGTCGTACCACGTCATGCGCCATTGGCGATGCAAAAGTTCAATCCTGCGCCGATGGTTGCGAAAACGCCCGAAGAGGCGTTAGAGATGCTTCCAGATAGTGTCCGAGCAAAAGCGAAAGAGCGGCTTGCATTTTGCAAGATGGTCTTTGAATTGGTTAAGACCAAGGGGATGAGTGAGCAACGTGCCTGCGAAGATGTAGCGATGGTACGCGCGGGTGATTTTCCTGAACTTACAGAGGCGGGAAAAAATGGAAGTAGCACCTTAACGTATCGCAACTACCGCGAATGGATACGAAGATTTGATAGAGACACCGCGGGGCGCATCATTTTTGATGTAAGCAAAGTGGCGGACAATTACGCAAGGGGACTGCGAGGGCATCGCAGTGGACATCCTCGTTTTTGGCAACTCTTCGATTCCTTTTATCTTAATGAAAATCGACTTCCTGCAACCCAAGCGAGGTGTTTAGCGATTGATCGGCTTTCGAGAGAGATTCCAGATGCATCAGTCGCAACGATTCATCAAGTACAATATCATATTGATCAAATCCCGTTGCCTCAGTTAATTCTAGCGCGTTATGGCGAAGAAGCGTTTAAAAACCAATGTATGGACTACATGACACGCGATTGGAATGGTTATTTTGCAGGGGAAGCGTTGGTGGCTGATTCTCGCGAAGTTGCCGAAGATCTCGCAAACAAAATCGAAAGTGGAAAAAGCTATGAATAAAGATAAAACCTATTGTATCTCTAAAACCTGCACTGAAATTTGCGATAGAAGATTACCTCAAGAAAAATTTAAAGGGAATTTATATGTGGCAGATTTCTCTCAAGTTTGTGCAAAATTCACACAACCCAAGTAATTATTAAAAATTGAAACGATCAAAAGAGGACACGGAAGACGAGGCGAACATGGCAAAAAATGCGAAGTTGGCAAGGTCTGCGATGTCCGCAAAAACCAAATACTCAAACGAAAGGAAAATTCCAATGACACCCGTAAACAAACTTTCAGATTCACGCGATGTATCCCGCATGACCGAGCATGAAGCCGATGCAATTTTTAACGAATTGGCACAACTTGAGATTCAGTTGACTAAGATTGGGGCAGATGCCGATAAAAAAGTCGCTGATATTACCCAAAAAGCAACGGATGCAATGACCCCACTTAAGGCACAACGTGCCATTTTAGAGTTGAAACTTTCTCAATATATCACCGCGCATCCGCAGCGATTTGAAAAACCACGCGCACGGAAATGTCCGCTAGGCTCTTATGGCATGCGAACAGTGGTAGATCTTGATGTCAGTGAAGCGGATGTGGTAATCAAATTCTCAAATGATTATCATCTCGGTCTTACAAAAGTGACCGAAAAAATCGTATAGAACGATCTCAAGGCATTTCTCAAAGCGGGGGGAGAAATCCCCGGTGCAGAGTTGCGCGAAGGCGAAACTGTTTTTTATAAAGTAGATAAAAAATTAATAGACGAGGCGAAAAAATGATTCCATACACCGGTACAAAAGCAGAATATAATCACAAAATATATATGATTATGAAGA
>CAZIVM010000182.1:0-3167 GCA_964542845.1 uncultured Victivallales bacterium | reverse complement strand
CTTGGATAGTTTTGGATGGAGTATGCCTTTACGCGATGAAAAGAAAGAGATTATTCGTGATAAAGCAACACAAGAAATTATTTGGGATGAAGGTCAATCCGCCTTGGATTACATATTAGCCCCCTTGAAAAGTTGTAAAGAAGAGACCTATTCAAGTCCGCTCGCTACGCATCAATTTACCCCTAACTCGGATGTCGATTCTATGGGTAAACTCTCTCGCGAATATCCTAAGCTTAAACATCCTGGAACGCATATTTTTGGAACAGACCGCGTAGGGGTAGATGTATTTTATCTTTCATTAAAGAGTATTCGTACAGGGATGGTGATTGGTTTATTAACCACCCTATTGGCGATTCCTTTTGCGATTATGATGGGGATTACGGCAGGTTATTTTGGCGGTTGGATTGATGATGTTATTCAATATATTTATACAGTGATGGCGTCCATTCCTTCGATTTTGTTTATTGCAGCATTTATGATTGTGTTTGGACAAGGACTTCCTCAATTATGTTTAGCGATGGGGATTGCGTCGTGGACAAGTCTGTGTCGTCTACTTCGTGGTGAAACATTGAAGTTGCGCGAAATGGAATATGTTCAAGCGGCCAACGCGATGGGTGTTTCTCAAGTTAAAACGTTAGTTCGTCATATTCTTCCCAACGTTTTACACTTAGTTTTGATTTCAGCAGTATTGAGTTTTTCTGCGCAAGTGATGGCAGAGGCTGCTTTGACCTATTTAGGTATTGGGGTAGGCGCCGACACCGTTTCTTGGGGATCCATGATTAATGATGCGCGTGCAGAATTAACACGTGATCCTGTGATTTGGTGGAAGTTAGTTGCCGCTTTTGTGTTTATGTTGGGCTTAGTATTGCCTGCGAACATCTTTGGTGATGCGGTTCGTGATGCCCTTGACCCCCGTTTACGCACGCAATAAGAGAGGTGATAATATGAGTGAAAAAGATACAATTTTAGAAGTTAAAAACCTCAAAACATTTTTCCACACGGGCAAAAAAATTGCTCATGCGGTGGATGGAATTAGTTTTAATATTAAAGCGGGTGAAACCTTAGCGATTGTGGGAGAGTCGGGTTCTGGGAAATCGGTCTCTTCGCTTTCGATTTTGCAACTTTTGGCACGCCCAGCAGGTTTTATTGCTGGGGGAGAAATCCTTTTTGAAGGTGATGATCTTGTGCGCATGAAGATGTCGGATTTACGTCATATTCGTGGCAACCGCGTCTCCATGATTTTTCAAGAACCCATGACCGCTTTAAATCCTGTGTTTACCGTAGGATTTCAGTTGGCAGAAGTGATTCAACTTCACCAAAAATTAACTGGAGAAGCTTTACATCAACGTTGTGTTGAGATGTTAGACAAAGTGGGGATTCCCTCTCCTGAAGCACGTTTAGAAGATTATCCGCACCAGCTTTCAGGGGGGATGCGTCAACGTGTGATGATTGCGATTGCGTTAGCGTGTCGACCCAAACTTTTGATTGCCGATGAACCGACAACAGCGTTAGATGTTACCGTTCAGTCACAGATTATGAATCTCATTACGGAGTTGCGAGAAGAACTCGGTACAGCCGTATTGTTGATTACACACAACATGGGGCTTGTGCAAGAAAATGCTGATGAAGTTTGTGTAATGTATGCCGGAAAAATTGTTGAACACGCCTCTAAAAAAGATTTGTTTGCTAACCCCAAACATCCCTATACACAGTTGTTACTTAAATCGCTTCCTACGCAAAAATTACGTGGAATGCGACTTGCCACAATTGATGGAATGGTGCCACGCGCAACTGATTTCCCCACGGGATGTCGCTTTGCCAATCGCTGTCCTTTCGCGAAAGAAGCGTGTACAGAAAATACGCCTAAGGCATATAATGTAGGCGAAAATCGCACCGTATCTTGCTTGAAATTTGATGATAATTTCAAACAATTGTGGGAAAATGACGATTCCTCTGCTGAAAAACTTTTGCCAGCACCGCCCTCTGTTTTTGATCCCACACATAAGATTCTTGATGTCAATCAGCTTAAAACATGGTTCCCCATTCGACGCGGTTTCTTTAAAAGCGTGGTGGGGCATGTTAAAGCAGTTGATGGGGTTGACTTAGATTTATATCGTGGCGAAACTTTAGCCATTGTGGGTGAATCGGGTTGTGGTAAAACAACCGTGGGTAAAACCTTAATTCATCTTGTTCCGCCAACGGGTGGAACCGCTCAATTTGATGGCAAAGTTGATTTAGTGCAACTTTCACGTTCTAAAATGCGCCCTTATCGTAGTCAGATACAAATGATTTTCCAAGATCCATTCTCTAGCTTGAACCCCCGTTTAATGGTGGGCGAAATCATTATGGAAGGAATGGAGACACATCATATTGGAAAAGATAGAGAAGAGCGTTATCAACTCGCCGCTCAAATGATGAAACGTGTGGGGCTCGATCCACAAATGATGAATCGTTATCCGCATCAGTTCTCAGGCGGACAACGTCAGCGTATTGGTTTAGCACGTGCGTTAGCGGTGCGACCCGAATTGATTATTTGTGATGAATCAACCAGTGCATTGGATATCTCTGTTCAGGCTCAAATTTTGAACTTGTTAAAAGAGTTGCAGTCTGAATTCAACCTTTCGTACATTTTTATTACCCATGATTTGAGCGTTGTGGAATATATTTCAGATCGAATTGCAGTGATGTACCTTGGTCGTATCGTCGAAACAGGCACAACGGATGAAATCTTTAATTCACCTAAACATCCTTATACTCGCGCTTTACTTTCTGCTGCACCTCAAATCGACCCCGATAGCGGTGTGGTTAAAATTAAACTTGATGGCGACGTGCCGAGTCCGATCAATCCTCCAACAGGGTGCTATTTTCATCCCCGTTGTGAATTTGCAACGACTCAATGTAAAACCGATTATCCACAAAAACAATCCTTTACATCCACGCACTGTACCTATTGTCATCACCCATTGAATACTAACTCAAAATAAAAGTGTCGTATGGAAAACTATTTCCTTACATTGCTATCAAGTGTGGTTTATCTTACCGCGGTTATTAATCCCGCGAGTAAGGTATTATATCTTGTGGGAATGGATACACTCACTCCAGATGAGGTAAAGAAAGTTTCATTTAAAGCTAACGTTTTTTGCTTGTTGTTTTTATTTTTGATGGCG
>CAZIVM010000181.1:0-3228 GCA_964542845.1 uncultured Victivallales bacterium | reverse complement strand
TATGAAAAATGAGAATAAGCATCAAATGTTGCGTGACCATTTCTGTGTCCATTTTTTGTCTGAATGTGTCCATTTTGTGTCCATTTCTGGAACTTACGACAAATAACGACAAGTTAAGAAAAGTACAGTCAAATAGTTGTAACTTACTGATAATAAAAGAAAAAGGAGTGGTGGGCCTGGAGGGGTTTGAACCCGCGACCAAGGGATTATGAGTCCCCTGCTCTAACCACTGAGCTACAGGCCCACGTATGAATATTTTATAATATACACCCATTTAATAAAAAGTCAAATCAAAATGATAATCTTCACGCTACAATTTCTGTACATTTTCGCACTTATTCAAAAAAAAGCGACGCGTTCACTATTCTTATTCAATCATCGCGAACATATTGAGCCTTAAGATTGTTTTTCTGAGTCATTCAACGTATGAGGGGATTCTTTTTTCACTTTTGAAACATCATTACGGCGCAGTTCGTGAACAAACCCTGCCCCCAAAATACTCATCGGCAACGCGACTATCCCAATCCCAAACAACAACATTAGCGATGACAATAAACGTCCTGCCCATGTAATCGGCACAATATCTCCATATCCTACTGTAGAGAGGGTTACCAGCGAGTACCACATGGTTTTAGGGATACTTGAGAACGCTTCAGGTTGCGCATCGTGTTCAATATAATACATGAGAGTTGAAGAGAATAGCAACACCATAAACAGAAAAATCAAAGCAATGAGGAGTTGTTCTTTTTGTCTAACAATCACGTTTTTAATCACGCCGAGGTGCATGTTATAACGCACCAGTTTGAAAATCTGGAACAGACGAAACACCCGTACGATTCGAAACATTCGCAAATCGAGTTTGGTAAATCCCAATAAAAGAGGCAAAATCGCCACTAAGTCGACCAATGCCATGGGGGAAAAGATATATTTTATACGCCCTGAGATTGGGGCAGAATAACGTTTATCACGGGTACAAATGATGAGTCGAATAAAATATTCGATAAGAAATACAAAGTAGGCAAAGGCCTCAAACTCTTTAAAATAGGCTTGATAGGGCTTAAGTTCGGGCAACGTCTCCACGACAATCACAATCGTATTCAACAAAATTAGCAAAATAATGAACGTATCAAATATTTTCATGCGTTTCCTTTAATTTCGGTTAGATTACATTATTAACTATAACACCATATTATATAAAGTCAAATCAAATTGATTTTTTTTTCAAGGAAGAGCTGTTTTTTTTCATTTTTAATCTATAACGGAGTCAAAAACGATTGATTTCTAGTGGAGTTGATGTATATTAGTGATATCGAATTATCATTTTCTATAGGAAACGCTTCATGACTCGTCGTTCATTCAATCCCTACGCCAATGCGGGAAACACTTCCGAATTTACCCCGGCAGTTGAATCGTCTCAAAAGGGGTCGATTCTTTTAGTGCACGGCATTCTTGTGCGTGGGTACTACATGAGTTTTTATGTCAAACACTTTTCTCAAAGTGGATATGATGTTTACAACTACGACTACCCCTCGAGTCAGTCCGACACCTATGCACACGGACTCAATCTTGCCAAAGAGATTGAACGCATTGTATCGCTTTTGCCTGCGGATGAGCCTCTCCACATTGTCACGCACAGCATGGGGGGAATTTTGTTGCGACAAGCCTTGCCGAATACCCCCTCGCCTATCTTGGAGCGTTTGGGCAACATCGTGATGATGGCGCCCCCGAATCGTGGATCGCACTGGTCGAATGTATTGCGCCATATTCCTGGGGTGGGTCAGCTCAACCGTTCGGTACTTGACTTATGCGACTTACCTACATCTCCGTTACGCAACATCCCCGCTTTTCCACTTACGAAAAAGATTGGGATTGTGGTGGGGACATACGATACGAAGGTGCGCCCCGAACAGACACGTCTCCCTGATGCCAACTGCGAATATTTAGAGATTCCCTATACCCATGGCGCAATGAGTTTTTCAAAAAACATTTTCAAAAAAGTGCGCTATTTTATTGAACACCAAACATTTAACGAAAACGAAAAAAATGATTAAAATTGAGATTTGTTCACATTCAGCGTGTAAACCACGAGGTGGCACCCAAGCAGACGCCCTTTTAGCCTTGATTCAGGCGTCGCCCATGATTTCCGACAAAGCATTGATAGAGATTGAGGTGATCGACACAGGTTGTTTAGGTGGATGCCGTCCCGACAACATGCACAATGCCCCCTTTGCGCGCCTCAATGGCCAGTTGATTTATGATGCCACCGCGCAAAACCTGCTTCGTCTCATTTTGGATCAACTCTCCACTGTCAATTAACAGGATATCCCCTTATGCAAGAAGCGTATCTTAAAACCCAACATCAAATTACCCATCATGAATGCAATCTTCGTGGCGAACTCAAACTCTATGGCTTGTTGAACTACCTCCAAGACATTGCCGCCCAACATGCCGACATCCTCGATTTTGGCATGGAGACCATCGCACAAAAAAATATGATTTGGATTCTTTCCCGACTCCTCATTAAGATTGAACGCATGCCCACATTAGGCGAAAAGATTTCGTTAGAGACCTATCCTACGCAAGGGGTGAAAGCGTTTGCAGTGCGTCAGTACGCAATTTTGGATGAAGAGAATCAACCGATAGTGAAAGCGAGCAGTTTTTGGTTGCTTTTAAATGCAAGCACGTTGCGTCCGCTCAAGCCCTCGGAACATGTCCCTTATCCGCCAGCGAATTTGGCACGCGCAGTCTATTTTACGCAACCCGACAAACTCAAAAATGCGCCGATGGACTTTAACCAACGCACCCCGATTACCGTGGGATATGCCGACATCGATTTAAACCGACACCTCAACAATGCGGTCTATGCGCGTTATATTGAAGATGAAGTGGGAAAAATCATTCAACAAAGCCCAGCATTTGATACGGTACAAATTCACTTCAATCATGCGGCGGTTGCCGACGATATCATCGCCACAGGCGCCGTTCGAACCGATGAACAATCCTTTTATATTGATGGTGTTGCCCCTGAAGGGACCCCTGCCTTTTTCCAAGCGATCTGCACGCTTAAATCATAAAATATTTTAATTTAAAAAACTATTTTTAGTCATTCTTACTTGATTTTTTGCCTTTAACGTGTTATAATATGGAAGCAAACAATTTTAGATTCTTTTCATTGGAGGTGTTCATCATGCGTAAACATGCGTTTCTTGCGTTTGGCTTATTTCTCTT
>CAZIVM010000180.1:0-3239 GCA_964542845.1 uncultured Victivallales bacterium | reverse complement strand
TGATGTTAACTTACATTCACTAATATAAAACAGAAAATAGAAAATGCAAATGAGAAGTTAAATTTTATTAATAAATCGTTAAAAAAATATGAAAAAGAGATTCGATGGAATGGAGAGAGATGATCTATAGCACAAATTTAGAAATTAGAGATGTAATTTTTAATAATAAGGTTTCAGAAAGCAAAAAAGTGTGGAAAAAATGTCATTTTTAAAGAATTTAACTTGAAAAATTTGCGAAATGGATGTAAATTGTATACAAGTTTCGCATCAGTGAATCAAAAAACAATCTTCAAACAACAGCGATAGAGAAAGGATTTTAATGATTTTTTCTCTGTTCATTCAAAGTGAGGCGCATTTATGTTGAAGAGACTCGTCATTATATTGATCTGTGCTTGTTGCATTGCAATATATTTTGCGCGAGATATTTATGATTGGTTGAATGCTGAACCGACGCTTTATGATACCTTTATTGTAGCGAGCGCAACACGTCATGGTGTGGACTCACTTCTGATACGGGCGGTTATATGGCGTGAGAGTCAATTTAATTGCAAAGCACGTGGTGCGGATAGCGATTTAGGGCTCATGCAAATCGTTAGAGCATCGTCGGTAACAGATTGGGCGCGGGCACATCGATGCGAACTCCCCTCAGAGGACTCGCTTTTTGACCCCCAACTCAATATTGAAATCGGTACATGGTATTTGAGTAAACAACTTAAACGCTATGAAGGGAAACCTAATCCTTTTGCGATGGCTTTAACTGCATATAATGCTGGACCCGGTAAAGCCAGTCAATGGTTTTCAGAGAAAAATGGATATAAAGATCAAGAAAACCCCATGGTTTACATCCAATATCCATCAACGCAAAAATATGTGAAAAGTATCCTCAAGCGATATGCTCACTATTACGAGTTATCAAAATATAAACCCATCAACATTGTAAAATAGGAGTAAGCATGAAAAAATATGTTATTATCGGAATGTTATCTCTTGTGGGCGTTTGGGCTTGGGCAACAGAATCAAATGAAAAGCCAGCTTGGCGTGAAGATTTTTCCAATGCTAAACAAAATAGTTCTAAACGTTGGGAACCTGTGGATTGGGAGCTTAAAACCAAAATGTTTACATCGGCTACGGTGTTTGACTTAGTACAAGATAAAGATTTGAATCGTCGTGTCCTTCACATGTTTGCAGATAAGGCAACAGGAACCTATATGCGTGAGGTTCAAGGTGTGGATCTTAAAAAATATCCTGTGATGCGTTTCGCTTGGCGTGTGAAAAAACTTCCCCCCGGTGGAGATGGTCGCTTTGAATCTAAAGATGATCAAGCGATTGGTGTTTATGTTGGTACGGGTCGTTTTCGACAAGATGCCGTGGCGTATCGCTGGGAGACTGTAACACCAAAGACAGATTCTGGTAAGATTTCTTATGGCGGTGGCGCTGTTTCCGTGAGTTGGTTTTGTTTACGTAATCAAACAGATAGTTTGAATGTTTGGCATACTGAAACGGTGAATGTAGCCAATGATTTTATGACACTTTATGGTTATATTCCAGAACGTTTCGCTGTTTCTGTTGTTTCAAATAGTCAAAACACAAAGTCTGTGGCTGAAGCGGATTTATCTTTCATTGAGTTTTTACCTATAGATGTTCTTAACCCTCCTGCCGTTGCGCCCACAACAGATAGCGCAATTAAAGAACAATAAGTTGTGAAATTATGCTTACGTTAATCTATTCAATCATTGCCGGATTAATCATTGGGATGCCAGTGGGCATTGCAGGTGCATTGGTTGCAGATAGTGCGTTAGCACACAATCGCAAACGTCTTATTTCAACCATCATCGCTGTATCGTTGGGAGATTTGATATTAGCGTTTGTGGTGGGGTTATTTTTCCGTCATATTGCCGACTTTATTAATGCGTATGAGTCGTACTTGTATTTAGCGGGCGGCGTGCTTTTAGCCTCAGTCGCTGTTGCGTTGACTTTTAAGGCAATGAAACAAGATTCGCTTCCAGATCCTCATGCTGAAAAAGGCCCTTTTCATTATATTCTTACGCATTATGCCCCTTCGGTATCCGCCTTTTTGTTGGCGTTATTACATCCGGGAAGCTTAATTGCAATGGCTGCAGCAAGTGGAATAGTGGTTTCAAAACTTCCTGAAGGTGAGTTTAAGCCTATTTTATTTGCGCTTGGAATTGGTGTAGGATCCATGTTTATTTTCGCAATTTCGGGTGTTGCTTTTTGGAAAATTCGTAAAAAAGCAGGAAATTTCGTCCGTGGTATGCGCTTTTGTTTAGCGATTATGATTTATATTTTATGTGGTATTATGTTTTATTCGTATATTAACTCTATTCAACAGGAACCCAAGAAATCCTATGAACAACGTAACAACTTATCTTCAGACGTTAGCGACTCCCAGTCTACTTTGTGATGCGGAATCGTTTGCAATTAAAATTGCAGATTGCCCCGAAGAACGAGAGCGCGCGTTCAAACTCCGTTTTGACGTCTTTAACCTTGAACAAGGTAAAGGCTTAGATGATGCCCATTCAGATGGTCTTGATAGTGATCATTTCGACGATATTTCTCTGCAATTAATTGTGATTTATAAACCCGAAAATCGTGTGGTAGGCACCTATCGAATTTTACCAGGTCCAGCTGTCATAGAAGCTGGCATGGGGTTTTATTCTGAGTCAGAGTTTAAAATTAACCATTTAGACAAAATTGCACCTAAGATTATGGAAGTGGGTCGTTCATGTGTCCATCCAGATTTTCGTTCAGGAGCAGTTGTTTCCATGTTGTGGTCAGGGCTCGGCGAGCTTTTATGTCGTACGGGTTGTACCTACATGCTCGGTTGTGTGAGTATGGAGGTGGATACGCCAGCGGGTGCATGGGCTTTCTACGAAATGTTTAAGGAAAATGAACGCATCTCTGATATTTTAGAGTCAGAACCTCTTCCAGGGTTTGAATTAAATCGTCCGCCTCAATCTGAGATAGTGAAAATTCTAAATAGTCGAGATGAATTAAATGCGATTTTCCCTCCTTTGCTTAAAGGATATTATCGTTTAGGTGCGGATATTTGTGGTGTGCCACTTTATGATCCAGCATTTAAAACAATCGATTTTTTGATTTTGCTTGATATTTTTAAAATGCCCAAAAAATATTATCAACATTTTATTGAGAAAAATTAATTGCTAATGATTGTATTGTGAGGTAAAACTTACAACCCATCTAAATATAAATGATAGCTC
>CAZIVM010000179.1:0-3250 GCA_964542845.1 uncultured Victivallales bacterium | reverse complement strand
AATTTTAACGGATAGGGTGATTTATGACAAAATTTGCAAAATATATTAATCGTGTGAGTGTTCAACTTTTACCCAAAACATGGACGTGGCCGGATGGATCCACAACCAGCGGGTTTGATACCGTAAGTGAAGAGACCAAACGGCGTGCGGGGTTTGTGCCATTACTTGAGGTTGAAAAGCCCCCACGCACGGAAACAGAAGATTTTACAGCCGTTTATACCAACGGTGATCCAATCGCCATGGCGTGGGTAGCGGTGGCGATTCCACAGCCTGACCCCCTCCCTCAAATTTATTCAAAGTTAAAGATTATTGAGCAGTTGCAGGCGTGCGAAGTAGTACACGATGGGGTGAATGCGTTAACGATGTTTAAGCAAATTTTAGCGCAATCGAATTTAACCGAAATTTGGGACACAATGATTTTTCTTGCGGGAGATGATGTGCGTGTCCAAGCGATTATTTCAAGCGTTGAAGTTCAAACCATTATGTCAAATTATTCGCTTGATATTGCGTCGGTACTTGCCAAAGCAGAAGATGACAGTTTGCGCGTATTGTGGCGTCCGACACCCATTCAACGAATGAACGAACGCGAGGTGCAACATGATTCCAATTGATACCAACCCATTAGGGATAAATAGCGGAAATAGCGCGCCTGCAGATGTGGTGTGCTTCACGCCTAAAGGTGCAGGTACTCAAGACGGCACAAGTTGGGCAAATGCAATGGCAGGTACTCAGTCCAATATTCAATCCGTAATCGATAACGCAACAACAAGCGGGCGAAATCGCCTCCTTTTTTGGGAGGGGGAGTATAGCTTTAGTTCTGGAATAGATGTAACAAATAATATCGAAATACACGGTGGGTTTACTTCAAATAACTACGATAATCCGTTAGGGTATTCAACAGTATCGTACGCAGGGTCTATTTTTACAGGTGAGGCTACGATTGCGTTTACTGCTAGTAATCTTAAAATAACAGGTAATGCAAACATAAAAAAAGCTGGTACGTTCACAAATTGCCATATTTTTGGTAACACTACCACTATATTTGCGACACATGCAAACGGCACCTATTGTAATTTTTATAATTGTTTTATTTATGGAAATACATTTACAGAATGTATGTGGACAACTATTAGATTGTATGGGTGTCGGGTGTATGGAAATCGAATGTCGAATACGGGATATGCAATTTTACTGGGCTTAACTGCGTATTGTTACGAAACTAAAATTTATGGAAACTACGTTACAGGCTATTATAGTGCAACAATTCTAAGTTCGCCTAATTCTCAAAATTGCGAAATTTTTAATAATTATGTATCAAACCCAAGCACCTATGGGTATATGTTATTGAGTGTAGGAAATTATTCATACTCATGGAATCTTAAAAATATAACCGTCTGTAGAAATGTATATAGTGCAAGTTATATGATTGGAGGCAGTGTTGGAGGAGAGAATAGATTTGCAGAATTTCTAAATATGTTATTTTGGGGAAATGGCACCGTGAGTGGGCAATCCTCATCACGTTATAAACTTACAAACGCTATACTAGACGGAAACTGTAGCGGATTAACCTTAACAAACACTTTTGCAAATGTTTCTTTTGGAAATTTATTTATCAACCCCACTACATTTGCAGGAATAGAAGCCTCAAAAACAGGGGCAAGTATGGCGAATGTGATGGCTACCCCTGAGACGTGCACAGATCCTTATTGGTTATCTTTACACAATGCCGATTGGAGACTTAAGAGCAACACAGCGTCAGAAGGTGGACAAAGCTTAGTGATTGGGGTGCGTCAAGATAGTTGTTTAGTGGATGCGGACGGCGTGGATCGGCTGAACCCCACCGCGGTTGGGGCGTATGTTGCGCCGAGTGAAAAAATTTAACCTTAGGAGTGTGATCAATGAAAAAGTGTTATGGATCCTATACCCGTTGTGGATTTAAAGGCGAGTGTGAAATGGAGCCATGGTGTAAGGACGCCACAGAATACAAGGCGCACGGTGTGATTGCTTACGATGATGAAATTGAAACAGAAGATCCGAACGTTCATTTTAACGAAGATTCGGACACTATAACGGCGTACAATCTAGCACAAGTTTTAGCGTTGCTTTTGTGTAGCGCGCAGGGTCACCCGATTCGCTTATATATCATTATTGCCCATTTAAGTGGATTAAATCTTTCCGAGATTGCGATTCGCTTAAGAATGAGCAAACAGGCGATACATAAGCACGTGATTAAAATGATTGACAAGACGCCTAATTTACGACGTTTTATGAAGTCGCAATTTTCCGAAAACAAACAAATTATAAAAGAACTCGTTCCCATTTGCGACGATGTGCGCGGGAATGACGGCAGAAAAACCAAGGGGGTATCATGAAAAAAGTCTTATTATTTTTAGTGGCGACAAGCCTTTTAGGGTGTCGTTCGATCACAGATAGCGAACTTGCCAAAGGGATGGCGCAAAAGTCGAACACGGTGAATATTTCGGGGATGTTTGGCATGGCGGAAATTCAACCGCTAGAAACGAACCCGGTCAATCTTAAGATGGGCGCGGGCGAATTGGAAATGACCACCACGCAAGTGGGGATAGATTCCAATTATAAAGTGCCTGAATATGGGTTTTTAGTAATTGAAGAAGCTGAAGGGAACTGGTGGAGTAGTGGGCAAAAAACGCGAAAAATCAAAATCGTATTTTCGGGCGAACATTCGGCCAAAACGTTTGGGCAATTTTTAGACAGTGAAAAGGGGTCAAAATGAGTGATCAAATTGAATTAACATTTGGGGATCCAATCCCCGTTTCAAAATCGCGCATTTGCGATTATTTAAGTGTGTTCAAATCATTCAATGGAAAATATTATATCCCGCCAATTGATTTGTACGGCATGGCGAGTATGCGCCAGGCGTGCGCACATCACGGGAGCGCGATTGTGGCGCGCAGAAACTATCTTTTAAATGCGGTGAAAAGTGCGCCACTTAAAATGCGCGATTTTTCGGCCGTAGCAATGGATTTTTTCACGTTTGGAAACTGTTACATGCAAAAGGTTGAGACGTGGTCGGGGCGCATATTGTCGCTCAATCATGTGCCCGCCATGCGTGTGCGGAAAATGATTGACGGGCGTTATTTGTACCTTAACGACGATTACACCGAAATCGAATTTAAACCCGGTGAAATTATCCATGTGGCCGAATATGATCCAATCCAAAATATTTATGGAATGCCCGATTGGTTAGGCGGGTTACATTCGGCCATGTTAG
>CAZIVM010000178.1:0-3328 GCA_964542845.1 uncultured Victivallales bacterium | reverse complement strand
GGAGGATATAAATATCGGAAACTCAACCGACTTTTTGATGAAAATCAACAACGACTGACCCTTTCAAAACGTTACGAATACTTATTTAAAGAGAATATGGGATTTATTTTTTTATTATCTAAAAACCGACATATTTTAGAAGTAAATGAAACCACATGTGTGACCTTAGGATATCCCGCCGTACATTTTTATACTCAAAAGTTTGAAACCTTATTTGTCTCTGACGATCATCTTAAAATATTAAAGTTCTTTACTGAGCTTGCTAAAACAAAATATAAATCTCAAATCGAAGTGCGTGCTCTCAAAAAAGATGGCACCACATTTCCTGTTGCCCTTGTCGGGTGTCAGTTCGAAACAGAATCACAAATTTTCTATCAAATTGTTGCCCATGATATTTCTACACAAAAATATATCGAATCTAAATTATACCAAGATATTTCTAATCTTAAATCAATTTTATCCACAATTCCGTCAGCAGTAATTATGCTGGATGTTGATGGATCAATTTCATTCATGAATGCGCCTGCTGAATTTATGACAGGATGCAGTTTGACGATTGCTAAAGATGCTGAAATTGAAAAGATCCTCACCTTCTCTGAAATTGAGGATGAAAAATTTACCCCTATTTCATCTCCAATAGAGTATGCGCTTACACTCACTGAGCATACACCCAATCACTTGTTAAAGTTTAATATTCAAAACTATCGTGCGCGTCGACTCCCCATTTCAATGCAAGTTTATCCCATGAAAACCACTCAAGAGTGTGTTTCGGGCTATTTGCTTATTTTGGTTGACATCACCCACGAGGAAGCGCTTGAAAAACAAGTCCGTCATGCACAAAAAATGGAAGCTATTGGTGTTTTGGCTGGCGGAATTGCTCACGATTTTAACAATATGCTTACAAGTATTCTTGGCGGGTGCGAACTCCTCTCAAACCACCTCTCTGCATCGCATGAGAACAAATACATTGATATGATTCAACGCGCTGCTCAGCGCGCAGAAAATTTAACGAAACGTTTGCTTGCTTTTGCGCGAAAAACAATCCCTGTTCAAAAAGAGGTCAATCTTCATGATCTTTTACATCAAATTATTATTCAAGTTAAAAAAGATATAACATCTTCAATCAACATTCATACTGATTTTTATCATAAAGATTGTATTGTGATGGGGGATGTCTCCTCTATTTCAAACGCCCTTTTTAATATTATATCAAACGCAAAGGATGCAATGCCTAAAGGGGGAGATATTGGTATTACAACGTCAGTAACCACACTTGATGCGCGTAAGGCGAGTGAGTTTTCATATACTGTTTCACCTGGTGGTTATGCCGAGATTAAAATTTCTAATAATGGCACTCCAATTTCTGAATCGGATGTCTGGCGTATATTTGAGCCATTTTTTACAACGAAACCCATCGGGCAGGGGGCTGGACTGGGTCTTTGTTCTACGTTTAATATTATTAGAGATCATCGTGGAACAATTACAGTTTCAAGTACCGAGTCTCTCACAGAGTTTACAATTTATTTACCCTTAATTAAAGTAACCGAACCTAAAGTTCAAACGGTAAGTTCCCCTTCTATTCCGAAGGCGGCTCCTGCTCGAAAACAGATGATTCTTGTGATTGACGATGAAGCAGTGGTGCGTTCTATCGCTACTGAAATTCTTACGATTGCAGGGTATGATGTATTGACGGCTGAAGATGGAAATGATGGCGTAAATGTATTTAAAGACAATCTTAAAAAAGTAGATTTAATTCTTTTAGATATGATGATGCCCAACTGTCCTGGAGATAAAACTGTTCCTTTAATCCGTAAGATATCATCCCAAATCCCTATTGTTATCGCATCAGGTTTTGATCGAAACGATGCGATTAATGAACTCATAGAAAGATATGGTTGTGCTTTTATTAGTAAACCTTATTCTATTCAATCGTTAATCCAAGTTATTGAGGATTCTATTTGATTCAAAAATTATATTTTTTCGAAAAAATATAATCTTTTTTGTGTTTGGTATTTATATTTTGAAAAAAAAGAAACAATTAATCTATAATATCTCTATTTAGGGTTTGATTTTTTATTATATCATGTTATATTACATAAATACGCACCCTCATATTCTTTATAAATAACCATTAGCACAAGGAGCTCTCTATGATTTTATTATGGTCGCATTCATTGTGCCATTGAACTGCTTAACACGCAGATTCGGTGAATTTGCAAATCGGACACTTTTTTATTTATTCTTTCAAGCATACAATATGTTTAAAGAATTTTTCTGTTTAAATCAAATTTATCAAAGGTTATTTTATGAAAAAGAAAAATTTCTCATTAATCGAACTTTTAATCGTCATTGTTATCATCGGGCTTATCGCAGCAATGGTTCTTCCTCAAATGTCAAATCTTGGCGACGATGCAGAAGAAGCCACCGCTCGTTATAATGCACGAGCCACAGCGTCTCAAATTGCCCTTTTCAAAGCCTCAACAGGTAAGTATCCAGCCAAATTCCACTCTGGAATCAAAGTTCAAGGTAAAGGGTATGGCTGTATCTCTTCTGAAGGATTACCCTATCACAATGCACATAATCCCGTTAATGGACAAGATGTTAATAACGCTACTGGCAATAATGGTGGTTTAGCCAACAATCCCTCAACCCTCGTTGATGGGCTTGCAGAAAATACACTTATGAACTTGCGTCGTGCTATTCAAGTTCCAGTCAATCAAACAGTTCCGCTTTCTCTTGCGCGAGCTGGTATTTCTCGTATTATGTTAGGAGATATTAATGTTGACGTTGCCGATTCACAATTAATCGGATTAGGAAATACAGCAGGTGATCAATGGGATATTAATAAAAATTATGGAAATGAAATCTTTTTATACACTGCCGCGGGCGGAACACCACAAGGTGATGCAGGTTTTTTAGCAGTCAATTCATGGGAAGATGCAGATGGAAACCAAGTTGTATTTAATGGTCGTACTATCCCACAAATTATCAATCAAAAAATCATTTCAGAAAAATCATATTGTCGTCAAGTTGCGGCCTTTATTGTTGGTCCTCAAGTAGACTGGAATGCATGGTATAACACTGATGGCACCTGGGGAGGCATTGCCAAGGTAGGTGTTACTCAAGCAAATTCAAAAAATTCAAAAACATACTGTGTTGCTTTTTTTGCTGTTGATATGACGGGGCTTCCCGCAACATTCTTAGGTTGCGTGGATGCAAATGGGAAAGTTATTCCAACAAATTAATCTTAATTAAACCTATGTGTCTTTTTATTAAGGCATAGTGCCGGAGCGTGTTAAAACTTTTGAAGAAATTTAAAGTATTGAGT
>CAZIVM010000177.1:0-3416 GCA_964542845.1 uncultured Victivallales bacterium | reverse complement strand
CGGTTTATTCCACGCAAATAATCGCCATCACCGCCACACTACGTGGACGGATCTCTTCAGCAGTTGGCACTTGTGTTGAGGAGTCAAAAATTAACTCTCCAATCGATCTACCCTCTCCAGAGTTTTCTGCCATAACTTTAGTACCTCGTTGAAAGACCCCACTTGTTCCTGTTGTTACAGCTGCGCAAATTCGCGTAACGCCATAGAGACGTCGCATCGCATCCCCGACGAAACTAAATCGACTCCGCCCACTATCCACGCCGCGCCCACTATCCAAACAGCGGATAAATTCTCCACGCAAATCGGGGAGTTTAAAGAATCCCGCGGGTGCTGTCCCGCCCACATCGCCTAAAATCGCATAAAGCGCTGCATAATCCACTTTGCTTAAGTTTTGGCCGTTAAGTTCTAAATAATGCGCGGGCGCGGTTGCCCCTGCCCAATATTTCACTTCTCCAATCATGCGTTCATGCATGTGATCACTTAGCGCATAATTTGAATGGGTGTGATTTTTGGGAGCATAACCTTCTAATTTTACTTTGAGTTTTTGTGGCGTAACGATTGTGGTGTTATTCGTGCCGGTTTCAACCTCTGAAGCTGTGGCAATGCGCGCCACACCTTCGCGCGTTTCAGTCGCCCCTTCAACGGCTAAAAAATCGCAATTCACCGTTGCATTCATCACGCTTTGCGCATGGGCAAAGTTAAGCACCATCGCCTTGATCACGCGATTGCCTATCGTTACCCCTGCGGTTTTACGCTTGGTTTCGTCGTTTTGAAATCTTACCGCTAAAAGCACATTATCATTCGTTACTAAGCCATACGCCGAAAAAGTGAAGTCGCCCACTGTCGTGTCTAGTTTTGAACGATACACCACCGTTTCTGCGTTCGTGTAGGTGAGTTCGGGGTTTACGTCTGTATATAAAATCGTTGAAGGTAAATTTTCATCTTCAGCTTCATTTACGGGTTGCGCGTAATAAATCACTTTACTAATAATGATCTGTGCCCCAGTGGCCACGCTTTCTGCGATTTTTTGCATCCCTGCAGCTGTAATTTTTTGTAATACGCGATTGGTCATTTTTTATACCTCTTTCGTTTCTGTATTAAATTCAAATTTTGTTTTGAGTCGCAAATCGTTGAGTTCCTCAAAAAGACGCGCCACGGCGGCCGTTTCCGTTGAAATATACACCGCTTTTGCGCTCTCTATACTCCCAAATCCGCTTGAGTTCTTCGGCACAACACCCATGAGCACGGGTGGAATCCTGTGCGCGGCCAGCACATCCTCGGCCGTTACGTTTTTAATATTTAAAAATTCGTCTTTGTTTGAAATATCGCCAAACGGAATCAGTTTCACCGAATCGGCGTTCGCATTCGGCGCATGAATCACCATCGAACGGAAATTGCCAATCCCTTTCCCCTGCTTCATATTATCGCGGATAACGCGCACAGCTTCATCGGATAAGTTCGCGTCCGTCAATAATAAGATATTGCCTAAATGCGCCCCGTTAATGTAATATTTACGCCGAAACAAAGTAGCCTCTTCAGCTAACATGGCCGAATGTAACCCGCCTAACCAATCGGGCATTCCATAAATATTTTGAATCGGATCATATTCGGCCACGTGGATAATTTCCCCCGGCTTAAATTCGATTTCGGTGTAATCGTCGTTAAGGTACAAATAACGGCCGTCAATCATTTTCCGCACACGCATGGCGGGCACATGATTGAGCGCCAATATGCGCCCCGACCACGTCTCAACCTTTTGCATGTAACAGTTGCCAAACGTGAAAAAATCCATCGCAACGGCCGAAAAGTCGCGCATCTTAAGCGGCGCACTTTTCACCGCATTTAAAAGGTAGTTTCTGCGCGCCACAATTGCGCTCCCGTGATGTGCGCACGCCTGGCGCATACTCGCCATGCCGTACAAATCAATTGGCGGGATATAATATTTTCCATTGAATGATTTGAACACACTTAAATAATCGCAAATGCGCGATTTTGAAACGGGGATTGGATCCCCAAATGTTAATTCAATTTGATCACTCATTTTGACCCCTTTTCACTGTCTAAAAATTGCCCAAACGTTTTGGCCGAATGTTCGCCCGAAAATACGATTTTGATTTTTCGCGTTTTTTGCCCACTACTCCACCAGTTCCCTTCAGCTTCTTCAATTACTAAAAACCCATATTCAGGCACTTTATAATTGGAATCTATCCCCACTTGCGTGGTGGTCATTTCCATCTCTCCCGCGCCCATCTTAAGATTGACTGGATTTGTTTCTAGCGGTTGAATTTCCGCCATGCCAAACATTCCAGAAATATTCACCGTGTTCGACTTTTGCGCCATCCCTTTGGCCAGTTCGCTATCTGTGATCGAACGACACCCTAAAAGGCTTGTTGCCATTAAAAATAATAAGACTTTTTTCATGATACACCCTTTGTTTTTCTTCCATCATTCCCGCGCACATCATCGCAAACAGGAACGAGTTCTTTTATAATTTGTTTATTTTTGGAAAATTGCGACTTCATAAAACGGCGCAAATGAGGAGATTTTTCAAGTAGTTTTCCCACCTGTTTATGTATCGCCTGTTTGCTCATTCTTAAGCGAATCGCAATCTCGGAAAGATTTAATCCACTTAAATGGGCAATAATGATATATAAGCGAATCGGGTGACCCTGCGCGCTACACAAAAGTAACGCTAAAACTTGTGCTAAATTATACGCCGTTATGGTGTCCGAATCTTCGTTAAAATGAACGTTCGGATCTTCCGTTTCAATTTCATCATCGTAAGCAATCACACCGTGCGCCTTGTATTCTGTGGCATCCTTACACCACGGCTCCATTTCACACTCGCCTTTAAATCCACAACGGCTATAAGATCCATAACAATTTTTCATTGATCACACTCCTAAGGTTAAATTTTTTCACTCGGGGCAACGTACGCGCCCACCGCGGTGTTTATATTTCTTACGATTGGATTTGTCGAGGTAATAACTCCACGATCTAAGCCGTCAGCATCTATTGGTGCTGAGGCTTGAGTAACACCAATGGTGAGGGATTGCCCATTAAGCGCAGTATTACCCGAAAGTCTGCCATCGAATCCATGCAGGGCGATCCATTGGGCATCTGTGCAATCATCGGGGGTGCCCATCGCGGATGGCGTCATATTTGAAGGGAGTCCTGTAAAATCTATGTTGTTTTTTACAAAAGGCATTTGATCGATTGTTGTGTTTGTCTTACAGTTATTTATGCTACTAGCCGTAGAATAAGATGCACTAACTGATTGCGTAATACCGTTGTATATCTTACTATTTATTGCGCTTCCTAATGAATTTCTCAGTAGGTACATTGAACCCGTTGAGATAAGTCTATTATTTAATGCTATCACGTTATAGAAAGTAACAACTCCTCCGCTTTCGTTA
>CAZIVM010000176.1:0-3443 GCA_964542845.1 uncultured Victivallales bacterium | reverse complement strand
GAGAACGTTCTTCCTTGCATATAAAAACCCAAAATAAAGGACTCAATCAATGAAAACTCTTCTCATTATTGCTACTATCGCAATGGTTGGCATCTTCGCTGCATGTGGTGAAAAATCAACTGAATCACAAGTTAAAGATGCTGCTGCAGACGCAAAAGCAAAAACTGAAGCTGCTGCTGCTGACGCTACTGCTAAAGCAACTGAACTTGCTAAGTAATTCGTAGCAAGTTATCCAAAAGGCAGTCGCGTTTAACAGCTCGACTGCTTTTTTGTTTCAAAAAATTTATGACATTATCTCAAAAAATTCGCATCGCCATTTCTCAAGGTGATCCTGCGGGAATCGGCCCCGAACTCGCAGTCAAATGCGCCATACAATTTGCAAGTCAAGCCGACATCACCCTTTTTGGAGCTAAAGATATTATTCTAAAGGCCAACCCGACACAAGCCCCCTTGTCAATCCGCGAAACTTCTGATTTACGTTTTGACAGCATTGAAATAGGCAAAGACTCCCCCGAATGCGGAAAGTGTGCCCTCTCGGCGATTGATACCGCAACGGATGCAGTGTTGTCGGGCGAATTCGATGCATTAGTCACTGCGCCCACGTCTAAACATGCGATTAACTTACTCGGAATCCCTTTTCAAGGACACACCGAACGCATTGCCGAACGTTGTCAATCCGCCGAAATTGCAATGATGCAATCGGCCACTGAATTAAACTTACGCGTTGCTTTTGCAACCACACATATCCCAATTTCTCAAATTACACAACACCTCTCAACACAACGGATTATCAATGTTACAAGAATGTTGCATCATGCGATTTGTGAAGAAGGTATTTCGCAACCCAAAATAGCCATTTGTGCCCTCAATCCTCACGCAGGTGAAAATGGCGATATGGGACGCGAAGAAATTGAAATGATTTTGCCAGCTATCCAACGTCTTAAAGAAGAAGGGATGGATATAACAGGCCCCGCAGTGCCTGATATTATTTTTATAGCATCACAACGTCAAAAATACGATGGATTTGTTTCTTTATACCATGATCAGGGTCATATCCCATTTAAGATGTTAGCGTTCGATTGTGGTGTAAATAGCACATTGGGCATTCCAATTATACGCACAAGCCCCGACCATGGAGTCGCATACGATATAGCGTGGCAGAACAAAGCGCAAACAGGAAGCATGTTTGCGGCGATGCGTCTTGCGATTCAACGCGCCCAACAACGGAAGGGACTCCAATGAAAATCGGAACGCGCAATTCGCCTTTAGCGATTTTACAAGCTAAAGAAGTGGCAACATTCATCACTGAAAAACTTCATATACCAACAGAACTTGTTGAGTTCCAAACTCTTGGAGATCAAGATAAATCGCTAGATTTGCGCATCGCTCCGCCAGATTTTTTTACGCGTGAAATCGATCATGCTATCGATCATCATACGATTGACTGTGCAGTACACTCTGCTAAGGATTTACCGCATCCACTGCCAGAAAACCACGCATTTTTTTGGATTCCATCGCCCGAAGATCCCCGTGATGCAATTGTTTTACGCGAAAATGCGAATATCAATGAGGTTAAGGTGTGGGGAAGTTCTTCTGAGCGGCGCAACGCATGGATTGAAAAACACTATCCGCAAACCGAGATACGTTCTATTCGTGGCACCATTCAAGAACGCATTGATCAATTGGATCAACATCAATATGATGCAGTCATTATCGCCATGGCGGCGCTTAATCGACTCAACTTAGCGCATCGCGCAACGCAAATCATCCCGCTTTCAGATTTAGAATCCCCCGAAGGACAAGGCGCTTTGGCGGTTACCTTTCATCAAAGCAACACGCAACTCATGCGCGTGCGTCAATCGCTCATTTATCCTGTCATTTTTGCGGGCGCTGGGCCAGGGAAAGCCGACTGGATTACCGTTGAGACTCAACAAAAATTGGCTCAGTGCGATATTTGTCTTTATGATGCGCTCGGAATGAACCCTTTACCGTTGTTAAACCCCAAAGCCAAAGGCATTTATGTAGGGAAACGACTCGATGGACACTCTCTCAAACAACATGAAATTTCTAATTTAATTCTAAAATACGCGTGTCAAGGCAAGAAAGTGGTCCGACTCAAAGGTGGCGATCCCGGCATATTTGGTCGATTAGCCGAAGAAACCGATTTATTAAGTTTACATCAAATTCCTTTTCGGGTCATTCCGGGAATTAGCGCGTTTACGGCTGCCACGACCCCCACGGGTTTGCTCTTAACCCGACGCGGCACATCTCGCGGATTCTCAATCATGACGCCAAGAACCGCATCCGAAAATAACTATAAAACGCTCTCTTCAAATGAGATAGCAGAGATGTCTCGCATCTATTTCATGTCGGTTGCGGAGAGTCATGCACTTTGCGAAAACCTTATACATGAAGGGGCGTCAGCCTCTACAACAGCGTGTGCGGTTTTCAACGCATCATATCCCAACCAAACGATTTTAACAGGAACATTGGCGACCCTCCCAGAACAAATTGAATCGTATCGCAAACCCTTTGACCCTCCACCACCCGGTCTTATTCTTGTGGGAGAGAGTTTTAACGAGAGTTTTCTGTTTAAATCATCGGGTCTATTAGCCCATCAAAAAGTGTTACTCACGTGTACTGAAGAAATTATGCCAACAGCCATTGATAGCGTCGAACGTTTTAACGGCATCGCAATCCCCTTTCCTATGATACGCATGCACCCCGTATCAAACATCGAAGAAATTTTAAGCGATATTGATATTTTTGATTGGTTGATTATCTCTTCGCCCTCTGTTGCGCGGTGCGTCATGAACCACATATCCGATGTGCGAAAACTACCTAAACTTTTAGTTTGTGGAACCGGGACAGCACGCGTATTTCTCGAACACAAAATTATCCCTGATGCGATGCCTAAATCTCATTTTGGAAACGTTGCGATGCAACAGTTGATTCAAGAAGTTATTCCCCCAAGATCGCGTGTGCTTCAACTCAAATCTAATCTGGCTAAAAACCAGATTCCTCAAGCATTACACGATGCTCATGCAATTTATGAATCACGTGTTATTGCGGAAAATATTGAGATTAAACAAAGTGATGTTCCTGAGTTCGACAGCCTCTTTTTTGCCTCAGGAAGTGCCATTCAATCTTTTGCATCACAGTTTCCGCAAATTACACTTCAAAATAAAACAGTTTGTGTCATAGGACTTCCCGCAGAAAAAGTATTTAGAGAACAGTATGGTTTTTCGCCAACATGTGTCGCTACCGAGTCAACCGTCAACGATGCGATCGCTCAACTGGCTTATATGCAAATTTAATCCAAGAGTTAGTAAAAAACCTTAAAACTAACAAATTTTTTCTTTTTTTATGAAAAAAATTAATTTTAGTATAAAAAAAACTTGAAAAATATTCAAATTGGATACATTATATAATTATGATAGATT
>CAZIVM010000175.1:0-3448 GCA_964542845.1 uncultured Victivallales bacterium | reverse complement strand
CGAATGAAAAAAATCGTCACGCGTTATAATATATCACACTTTCCAAAAAAACAAACACAAAAATCAAAAATTAACGAATTTCTATTTTAAGAGGAGTGATTGGAGAAATTTTGTTCAACTTTTGAAAAGTGGTTAAAGGTGTAAGGGTTGGGACATTTTCTAAAAAATTTTGAATATAATAGGTGCCTTGATAGGAGGCTTGATATAAAAAATCACACATATTTTCAATGTCATTTTGATTGAGAAGTTCGGAATGATAAGTGGTGCGTACTTCCGTATATAACCGTGTTTGTTCATCACACACTAATTGTAGCGTGCGTTTCCATTTTTCCCAGTATTCGTGCGTGACGCCAAAAAAATGAAGTTTATCTGCAGGCGCTTTGAAGTCGAGCGCAATCGCATCAACATAACCTTTGCGAATCAATGATTCAATTTTTTCAGGCGAACTGCCATTGGTGTCGATTTTGATTTTGAGGTTATAACGATGAATGCGTTCGCAAATGGCTTCAAAATCGGGAGAAAGCGTACACTCACCCCCCGATAATACCACCGCATCAATAAAATTTGCGCGTTCTTTCAAAAACGCCTCAATCTCGTCAAACGTATAACCCGAAAAATCGTGAGCGGTTCGTTTCAATAGATGGGGATTGTAGCAGTACGGACACGCCATGTTACAACGCGCAAACCAAAAAATCGCACTTAACTCTCCCGGATAATCCAAGAGCGTTAAGGGCGTAATATCAACAATAGATGTCGTTGTTAGCGTCTCCATCTTAGGGGGTAGGGCACTTAAAGTGTCTGCGTTCAGCAAACTCGCCTTGTTTTCCTAAATTGAAAGATTCTACAGGGCGATGATACCCCATGACGCGGGTGTAAACGGTGCAATGGGTGCGCTCGGTGGCGTGTTGTTGTAAGACTTTGGCAGGTGACATAATTAGACTCCTTTGGTTTTGAATTTTTAGTTGATGGGGGCGTTGTAGCGGACAATGATTTCTTCATCGCAAATAGGACAATAAGGGTGTTCTCCAGGGATATAGCCGTGTTTATCACAAACCGAGAAAAGGGGCGTCACAGTAATATAGGGCATCTGGAACTGCGTAATCACTTTTTGAATGAGTTTACGGCATCCATCCGCATCAGGAATACGTTCGCCCATATACATGTGAAAGACGGTTCCCCCTGTATACTTACACTGTAAATCGTTTTGAAGTTTTAGGCACTGGAATAAATCGTGCGAGTGTGCCGCAGAGAGTTGGGAACTATTCGTGTAGTAACGTTGCTCGCCAAACCCCGCTTGTATAATGTGGGGGAAACGCTTGAAGTCTTCACGCGCAAAACGGTGCGTTGTCCCTTCGGCAGGGGTCGCTTCAAGATTGTATAAATGCCCCGTCTCTTCTTGGTATTCGCGCATACGTTCACGCATAAATTCCAAAATCTCAACCGCAATCGACATCCCTTCTTGCGTGGAAATATCATCTTGATCCCCCGTGAAATTACGAATCATTTCGTTCATGCCATTAACGCCAATGGTTGAGAAGTGATTGTTGAAGTTTCTAAGGTAACGTTGCGTATAAGGGTAGAGTCCACGTTGAAACAAAATATTGATAAAGGCGCGTTTTTTCTCAAGGGTACTTTTGGCTAAATCCATTAAGTGGGTGAGTTCGCTCATTAGGTTCTTTTTGTTGCCTTTAAAACGATACCCTAAACGTGCCATGTTAATTGTAACAACGCCAATACTTCCTGTCATTTCCGCCGAACCGAAGAGTCCGCCCCCCCGTTTCAATAATTCGCGCAAATCGAGTTGGAGTCGACAACACATTGAACGCACTGCGTCGGGCTTGTATGCCTCTTCGTTGGGGATGCGATTTCCCGCACTATCATATTTGTACTGCGAACCAATAAAGTTTTGAAAATAAGAAGAACCAATCTTTGCGGTGTTTTCAAAAAGGACATCGGTATTGGGTCCGTTAAAATCAAAATCTTCGGTGATGTTGACCGTGGGAATCGGGAAAGTAAAAGGTTGACCTGTGCTGTCCCCTTCGGTCATTACCTCATAAAAAGCGCGCTGAATGCGTTGCATTTCGGGGAGGAAATGGGCGTATTTTAAATCGGTGAGTTTTTCGATGTTGTCGCCACGCGCTTTGGCAAGTTGGAGCAAGTCGGCATCATTGACATCCTTAAATAAATGATCGTCGGCCGACATGGGGAACTGTATCGCTAAATCTTTAGGAACCGTCCAGTCAATCGTCACGTTGGTAAACGGCGATTGACCCCAACGAGAGGGGACGTTGAGATTATAAACAAAACTTTGAATCTCTTTTTTCAGGGTGTCGTCATCCAGTTGATCCTTGAACAAATAAGGGGCAAGATAGGTGTCGAACGAACTGAAAGCCTGCGCCCCAGCCCACTCACTTTGTAAAATGCCAAGGAAGTTGGCCATTTGCCCTAAACATGCCGTGAAGTGTCGGGGAGGGCGCGCGTTTACACGACCACGCACACCATTGAATCCTTCGTTGAGCAACGATCTCAAACTCCATCCTGCACAATAACCTGTCAAACAATCTAAATCGTGGATATGGTAGTCGCCCTCACGATGCGCTTTCCCCTCTTCGGGCGTGTAAACAGCATCGAGCCAGTAGTTGGCAATAATTTTCCCCGCGGTATTGTTGACCATCCCCGCGTTGGAATACCCCGTATTGGCATTCGCTTTGATTCGCCAGTCTGAGCCATTAACGTACTCTGTGATCGTTTGCGTGCAATCAACATACGTGGTCCCTGTATTGACGCCTCCCATGTTCTCACGTTGCATCTTGTGTAAGAAACGATAGTTGATAAACGCGCGCATCACATTGAATTTGTTGTAGTGAAAAAGCTCTTGTTCAATAAAATCTTGCACATCCTCAACTGCAATCACCTCATCACGACTAATGCGAATCATGATGCTTTGGAAGACGCGATCATCATAGGGTTCTTGCGTGCTTTCAAAACTTTTTAAAATGGCATCTTCAATTTTGTAAGCTTCAAAAGGGACTTTTTCACCATTTCGTTTTAACACAAATTTGGGCATGGACTTTCCTTTCTCTTTTATTTAGTGAAGGGATTTATCCAATACATGTACGCACAAATCGTAAACGAAATTCATGGGTTTTGCCTTTGGACAACCCCCATTATTTCGCGAATTGGGTTGAAAAATGTAGTGTCGTCTTCCGGCTCTCGGCATCCACTGCATATTGCCTTCCGGATTTCTCCGTGACGTTATGCTTCTTTTTCCGATTACGGCGGCGCGTCCGCGACGGTTTTTCACCGTTCTTCCGTTACGCTACATGATAGTTTAATATATCCTCTATTGTGAAAAATACAACCCTTTTTTAATTATTTTTTTGCAAATTCTTCTTGTTTTTTAATCTCCCTATGAAAATAAGTTGATTTGCTCCCCTCCACACTTTTT
>CAZIVM010000174.1:0-3532 GCA_964542845.1 uncultured Victivallales bacterium | reverse complement strand
TTTGGAGATGCTTCAGAAGTCGGGCGTCGGTTGGATCAAACGGAATTTAATGTGGAGCGCGGTCTATCTCTTTGGAGGGAGTGTTTGGCGGAGTCATACGCGTGAAAGCGTGCTTGATGCGCGGGCGATTGAACCCATTTTGTTTGGCTGTGAATCACTACCTAATGAGGTGAAGTTATGATGGACGCAAACACCGTAGGGATTTGTGCAACGATTGCCACCAGTGTGATTATAGGCAGTGCGTGGGTGATTTGCCGTGTGTGCAAAATGCTCACGGTCAAAGAAGCTGAAGAGAAGTTCAGAACGAAGGAAGAATGCGATGTAATTCTTCATGTAAACAACAAAAAAAATCCTTATGTGAGAAACCGAAGGAGTCGGAGGGGGCGATCATGACAATGTTAATGCTTACAAGCGATAAAATTTCGATTTCAATTCGTGCGCAAAATGAAGATGTTTCCCATAGTTTTAATATTGAAAAAAAAGATAATTCGGGGGATTCGTCGTTCTCAGATGTTGGCGATGGTGGGATCAAGCCGTGGGAGATTCAATACGCGGGACTTATCCCGTTTGGTGATGAAACGATGCTTCGCGATATTTGCGCGGCGGCACGCACAACGCAAGAAGACGGAAGCGCGGTGGTGTTTGATATTGTAGAAGAGATCTCAAACGCGTTGGGGATTCGGCGGGTGATTTTTGCGGGACAAGTGCGCGTGAAAAAAGCGCAAAATTTACAGGCTTACGCCGTGAGTTTTGGGCTCATCGAACACCAGGGCAGCGCCGAACGTGCCGAAGCGCGACGCGTGGCCGAAGTCATCGAAATCCAAACCAGTGACGGCACAATCAAAACCGACGGAACCCCGAGCGATATTGCCGACAAATTGGGCAAGGTGCTCCCATGAAGTTTAACCGAAAATTAATCGCCATTTCAAACGGTGTGCGCGTGGATTTACCGCTTGTGAGTTTAACGCTTACGCAAGGGATAAATGAAAGCGCAAAAGCGGTGTTTGAGATTCCTGCAGGGGTCAAAACCCACAGCGCAAATCAAATCGAATACGCGCACGGTTACGGGCAAAGTTTAGACACTGTTTTTTGTGGTTATATCAAAACTTTTCAACGACTCTCAAACGGAAATTTGCGAATTTTAGCCGTGAGTTATTCCGAGGCATTGCAACAAGAAATCGCGGTGTCCATGCGCAACGTAAAAGTGGCCAAAATCCTGAAGACGATTTCAGAAAAAACAGGGGTTAAAATTCAATATCACAGCGATTTTCCACACGCAAAAAATGTGCCGTTCTTCTTTCATAAGGGGTCGGCATTTAGCGCAATTCAACAACTTTTTATATTTTGCGGTCTCATCGATGCGGTTATTCTCACCGAACGCGATGGGAGCGCATGGGTGGGAAAAATTCAACACCACCCGCGCAACAACATTGTTTTTAAGATCGATGCCAAAATTTTACAAAATTCAAACGTCAATTCGTCGGAAATTGTGCAGGTACCGAAAATGGCGCCAGGGCTTAACATTCAAGTTGATGCGCAAAGTGCGCGTTGCGTTGAACGCGTGACCGAAACGCTAGACAATATGCAAATCTATTTTGAACAGGATTAAAAAAAAATGCGAAACTTAATCAAAAAAACCGTGTTAAAACTCTTCCCGGAACTCCAAAATCAAAGTCATTTGGGGCGACTGGGAAAGGTAGTGGCCGTTTCATCCGCGCCAACGCATGGCGCAAAAAGTACGTTTGAAAATCCATTTTATAGCGTGGATGTACAAATCTATAACGCCGACTTATCCCCCACAAACTGGCCCATTCTCAAGGACGTGCCTGTATTAATCACAGGCGCGGGCGATGTTCGAGGGCTCGCTTCGCTACCTCAAGCCGGGGCGTGGGTAGAAGTTGGTTTTCTGTATGGCTCACCGTGTTACCCCATTGTGCGCGGTTGCGTGCCGTGCGGATCTAAGATGCCAGGTATTGACGACGGCGGGCAACGTTGGGCAGAAAAAAGCGGGCAGTTTATCCACCTTCAGAAAGGGGGGAATATCGCCGTTGAAACTGATCAAAGCGTGCAAATTTCCGCGGAAAAAAACAACGAAATCAAAGGCGGTACTGTCAACGATTTTAAGGCACCGTTAAACTGGGTCGGGAGCGAACAGACCAACCTCTTAAAAGAGGTGTCGGACGCCCTTCAAAGCGTAATAACCGCCCTAAATCGCATTAGCACACATACGCACACGTCGGCCGCCGTCGGACTCCAAAATGCGCCGTCGGATAAATGCGGACAGCTCACCACTGAAATCGCACAAATCACAACCATAAAAACCAAAATAGACCTCATCACAAAGGTGTAAAAAAATGTAAAAATAAGATTATAAACCCATTAATTAAATTGCAGAGTTGCCAGCTCTTAAACTATACAAGGTCAAAATTTGACTATGTATAGTTTTTTTTATTTAAACATAACAAAGAAAGAAAAAACGAAATGAAGAAAAACATTCCAAGATGCCCGTTCGCATGGTTCGGAGGGAAAGGTCAACCCAAAATTAAAAAATTCATTCTTGAACGGTTTCCTGAACATCAAAATTATATAGAACCATTCGGAGGAGGAGGAAGTTTATTACTTGCCAAAACCCCCGCGAAAATAGAAGTGTATAACGACGTTAATCGCGCTTTGACCAATTTTTTTAGAGTCATTAAACACGAAGATACATTCAGGGCGTTTATGGCAAAAATATCGAACCTTCCCGTCTCACGCGAAATCTTCGAAGATAGCGTTGCAATTTGGCCAAGATTACATGATAGCGTCGAACAAGCAGTTCATTGGTATTATGCGCAGCGCTTGAGTTTTAGCGGGAGAGGAGATAGTTTCGCTGTGTCTCAGTCGTCAAGCGGTGGCGTTTGCTCAACAATCGCAACACTGAAGTCGTCTCTCGAAATACTACCGGCAGTTCATGAACGAATGTCAAACACCATTATCGAATGCGTAGATTGGCGAGATGCCCTCGAATTATATAACGGAAATGACTGGTTAGCTTACTGCGATCCGCCTTACGTAATGGGTGCAAGAAAATCAGGCGGATATGCAAACGAACTATCAAACAAAGATCATGAAGAGTTTATAGATAGATTAATGAAATACAAAGGCATGGTTGTCCTGTCAGGCTACCCGAATGGAATATACGAGCCATTACTTGAGCATGGTTGGAAATTTGAAACACTCGACGTTCTTTGCACTGCGGCTGGAAGAACTCGGACGTCAGGACTTCAAGGCGAAGGGAATGTTAAAGAAAAACAACAACGAACCGAATGTTTGTGGATGAATCCGTTAGCAGTTGCAAATCAAAAAAAAGGCGGTCACTAACCTCTGCCAGGAGATTAGTGAATAGGGTGAAGACCTATACAAAGTCTTCATCCTAACGCTCCACCTATCCACTCTTCATGTTTTTCCCCAATCGCTTTTGGAAAACCACACTCACCCCCCTGAACATTTTGTGCCATGCTTTTTTTATGAAATAGCACTACGCACAAAAAAG
>CAZIVM010000173.1:0-3557 GCA_964542845.1 uncultured Victivallales bacterium | reverse complement strand
ATGCATATGGAGGGTTTACATGATAGGCTGAAAGTATAAATATATTATAATTTGTATTATCACAAAGTGCATTTGCTATGATAGAGGCGACCCGTACCGTTCCGCCACATTTCCCTAAATCTTCTGTAAAGAAACAAATATTTTTCATAAGATATTTTTCCAGTTAAGAATGATGGTGTTAGTACTTAAATTTTCTCTTAGGCGAGTTGTCTTATCTGACATATTTTGTCGTAAAGTGGAGTCAGAAATTAGAAGAGATAGTTTTTCTGTATAAGACTCTACATCAAAAGGTGAAATTAAAAAACCGTTGTCACCATCTGAAATAATTTCGTCTGGACCGCAGGGGCAGTTAAACGCGATCAATGGGAGTTTGTAACTCATTGTTTCTAAAAGTACCATAGGAAAACCTTCAAATCGTGATGTCATCGCATAGATACTTGCTTTGGGGTACCATTCTTTTGCATCTGTGCGTCCAACCAACTTAATGTAGTTTTCAAGTTTAAATTTTTGAATTTCTTGCTCAATTAATTTGCGATCTTCTCCTTCGCCAACAATAATCCATTTCCAATCGGGATGCTTTTCAAAGATAGGTTTAGCAATTTGAGGGATCATGTCAAATCCTTTTTGATACGTTAAACGTCCAATACTAAGAATATATTTTAATTCGGGATCATAGGACGTTTTGATATTGATTTCCAATGTAGGGTTATATATTTGAGATATAGGTACTTTACATCCTGCATTTCTATAATTGGCCTGATCTCTTTGCGTTAATACGATGATTCGATCTGAAAAACGCATCGCAATTTTACGTGCAATCGCACGAGCTTTACACCCTAATGTCTCATGATAATGAAAATGTTCCCATGAGTAAGCTTTAGTTTTCAGAAAAAAAGTTGCAGGGATAGAAATCAAACTCAATATTATATCAATATCAACAAGTATGTCAACTTGTTTTTCTTTTATAAATTTGCGTAATTTAAAAATAGCGGAAAAGATTGACTTGGATAACGTTACAGGATGTTTAAAAAGCGTATAGTGTTTTATCTTATCAGAAATTTTAAAAAAAGGTTGTTTTTCAGATTCATAAAGAGACACAATCAATATTTTATAGTCACTCTCTTGAGCAAGCGCATTTGCAATTTGTGTCCCGACAGCTTCGGTGCCCCCACAACGTGTAATATCCCCACTAAAAAAGCAGATCGTTTTCATTTAGTCTCCTTGCTTTTGGTAAAAGTTTTGAAGCCATAACCCTATATTATGAATGTCCCATGTATTCAGGGTAGGCGTTGGAAGAATTTTTCTCTCTAGTGATGATGTTTGGATTTTTTCAACCCAATCATCGAGCAACAACGGTAAATAGGTTAAATGTTCTGAGAGTTGAACTTCTGGCGTTATGCTATTCGATAATAGACAGCGAAGCCCGTTCACTTGTGCTTCGATGCCAACTACGGGGAGTCCTTCATATAAAGAGGGAAGAATGAAAATATCAAACGCATTATAAATTTTTTCGGTATCAGCTCTGATTCCCGTAAAGGTAACTCTCTCTTCAAGAAAGTTTTCTTGAACAATCTTTTCAAGGTTTTGTCTAAGATGACCATCTCCGACAAAAATAAGTTTATATTGGCTAGGGAGTTTTTTAAGTAATTCAATCATGAAAATATGATTTTTTTCGGGGGTCATGCGTCCTACATGACCTAGAAGGATATCATTCTTTTCGATTTTAAATTCAGCTCTTGTATTTTCTCTTTGAATCGGATCAAATCTAAATTTTTCAGTGCAAATACCGTTTTTGAAAAAAGTAAACTTGTGACTCTCCGTAATTTTTTTTCCAAATAACCACTCTCCAGCTAAATGCGAACATCCGAAAAAATGAGTGGCTTTCCAAGGTGCAGTAAGTTCTATCCCACGGCAAATAAGTTTTTTTAAACCTCGTCGTTGCGAACTCGTTGAGTGGGAATGTGCAATACGCATCGGAATATTAGCGCGTTTGGCCTGTTTGAGAACTAATCGACTCTCCTGTTCTAAATGACAGTGTACCCCATCATACTTTTCGTTTTTGAAGATGTTATAAAGTTCTTTTTGCCAGAGAAAGAAGTCCCACGGCTTTCGGACGGCGCGAACACGATGTATCCGACCTCCTAACGCTTTTATCTCATCTTCATAAACACCGATCGTACCGCCATGGACAATGAAGTCCATTTGAATTTGAGATGAATCCATAGTGCGTAATAGGCTCATCAAGAGCGTTTCAATGCCCCCTCTGTCCATAGTGACAACCACATGAACTATCTTTGTTATTTTCGATGTATAATTATTATTTTTCATTTTCAGATTCTTTGTAAATTCTTTTGAATATAAAATATATCATTGAAAGAACACAATTTCAACTTAAGTTTTAGCTGTTTCTGATTTTTTTGTTCGATATCTGTATTGACGAGGAACATATCGATAGTATAATGTTGCAATGAGATAAACAAGATAGCCACTCTTCATTTTGAGCAGAATATAAATTATTTTTTGAATCAAACCAGTCGGAATGACCGAAAAATATTTTAATTCAAGATAAACCAGTAAAAAATCATACTTATAATTTTGAACTCCTTGAAAGAACATATCTTTGTCGGAAGAACGATGAACAAGTCTTCCAAAAAAATTATTGACGATATTATTGGAGATCAATGCTTTCTCTCGATGCGTTTTCGCTCTGACAATATCATTTTTAAGATGCCATAAACAACATCTAAATACAAACGCAGTAGATGTAATGTTAGGCTTTGCTTTTGAACCTTGTGTGGGGCTCCAGTTACTGTAATATTTGTAAACAGTATCAGAGACAGTCGCAATTGTGGTAATATGTTGACAATATTCTGTTACAAAACAAAAATCATCGTACCAAGCAACTTTCGTGGAAAAAGAGATATTGAAATCATGAATAACTTTTGTTGAGAAAAGTTTATTCCAAATATTGCAAAAACTATTTGCATCTTTTAACACATTGACCATAGATTGAACATCCCCTGAAGTGTTTTGAAACGACTTAAACCCAAATCGAGGAGGGTAGGGAGTTTCTTCGATAATAGTGCCTGCAACTAATTCTGCATTTCGATCAAGCATCCCGTTTAGCATAGACTCTATCGCTGTGGGAAAAAATTCGTCATCAGAATCAATAAACGTAAGATAATCACCTGTTGCAAGTTTTATCCCTACATTACGCGCCCCTGCAATGCCTACATTTTGAGGAAGATGAACTACTTTAACGCGAGAATCTTTTTGCGCATATTCATCGCAGATATGAGGGCATTGATCCGTTCCACCATTATCTATCAACAGAATTTCAAGATGAGGATATGTTTGAGTTAGAATGCTTTGAATACACATCCTGAGCTGATCTTCTGTTTTATAAACAGGGCATATAATCGTGACTTTATTCATATTGAGGATCCTTAATTTAATTTTTCTCTTATAATATATACCATTTATTTGAAAAATCAACTTGTATTTATAGAAAGAATCATTATATTATAGTGTTAAAAAACAAAGTTTTATTGAATAGT
>CAZIVM010000172.1:0-3615 GCA_964542845.1 uncultured Victivallales bacterium | reverse complement strand
AAAAATTGTAGTTACTTAGATTTTTGTTATAGTGGAGAGGAAGAAGAATGAAGAAAACATATTATTTATTTAATCCGGGACAATTAGAACGAAAAGATAATACTCTGAAATTTACTCCGGTCGTTGAAGATGGTAATGGCGAAGAGTCTGTCGGGGCACCGCGATACTTACCTGTCGAGGATATTAATGAGTTTTATGTTTTCGGTTCTTTGCGAGCTAATAGTTCGCTATTTAATTTTTTAGGACAGAAAGATATTGCTGTACATTTTTTCGATTATTATGAGAATTATACTGGATCCTTTATGCCTAAAGATTCCTTGTTGAGTGGCAGAATGCTTTTAGCACAAACATCTGCTTTTCAGAATAAGAAAAAACGACTTTTGATTGCTCAGAAATTTATAGAATCTGCCGCTTATAATATGATTAAGAATCTGCAGTATTATAATCGCCGGGGGAAGGACGTGGAAGATATAATTGATATAATAAAAGGATATGCAGCAAAACTTCCTCAAACTGTTTCTGTACAAGAGCTGATGGGGACGGAAGGCATGATTCGTCAGACATATTATGATGCTTTTAACTTGATATTAAATGATTTTGAAATGGGTAGCCGAACCAAACAGCCTCCTCAGAATGAAGTAAATGCACTGATATCTTTTGGAAATATGATGTGCTATACTTTATGTTTGCGTGCAATTCATCAGACTCAGTTGAATCCGACTATTAGTTTTTTGCATACTCCGGGTGAGCGACGTTATTCCTTGGCATTGGATATTGCAGAGGTTTTTAAACCTGTAATTATTGATAGGGTTATTTTTAAAGTATTGAATAAGAAAGAAATTCAGGAAAAACATTTTGATAGAAAGTTGAATAAATGCTTGCTTAATCAATCTGGGAAAAAGATATTTGTGAAGGCTGTAGAAGATAAATTATTAGAAACAATAAAGCATCGGACTTTGAATCGTAATGTAAGTTATAGACATTTGATAAAATTGGTGTGTTATAAGTTGGCAAAACACTTACTGGAAATTGAAGAGTATAAACCTTTTAAGATGTATTGGTAGAGTATGTATGTCATTTTAGTATATGATTGCGGAGAGAGAAGAGTAGCTAAAATGTTGAAACTGTGTCGTAAATATTTAAACTGGATACAGAATTCTGTTTTTGAAGGTGAAATATCTGAAGTACGCTTAAAAGAAATCTTATCTTCAGCTAAAAAGTTTATAGATGAATCTGAAGATAGTATCATTGTTTTCAAAGGACCTAATCATAGCTCTTTGGAAAAAGAAATAGTAGGGAAAGAACGGTGTAGTATAGATAATTTTCTGTAACTTAGTTGTCGATGATTCTAATACTAGCTTCCTTCCCAGGGAAGATACTTTTTAAGAGCTCTTTGACTTGTTGATTTACAGCAATATAAGTGTAGTGTCGATCTCCAGTACTTTTTATACTTTTAGGGATCGACACTCTTTTGTTCTTTTAAAAAACTTTTTTAGAATTGTAACTTACTCATTTATAATGGTGATTGTTGGATTGATGAGAGAGTATTAATTGGACCTTGCGGAATTGAAACTATTTGGCTACAAGTCCACGACGATAGCCTTGAATGTGTATTAATTGGACCTTGCGGAATTGAAACCTTAATCAAAGCGTAGAATATCGCATTAAAACAGCGTATTAATTGGACCTTGCGGAATTGAAACAAGGGTCCGATCAAATATCTCTTCCATCTGTTTGATGTATTAATTGGACCTTGCGGAATTGAAACAAAATTAAATCTATGTTGTTTTCGCGGCTCTACTCCGTATTAATTGGACCTTGCGGAATTGAAACAAAGGATACGAGGATATATTAAGCGTGAAAAAGGGTATTAATTGGACCTTGCGGAATTGAAACGAACTTGCAAAGTTCATTCCCTTGCACCTGTGTAATCGTATTAATTGGACCTTGCGGAATTGAAACCACGAAGAAAAGCCATCTATCAATGATATTAGATGTATTAATTGGACCTTGCGGAATTGAAACGGCTTTTTCGCGCCATTCTGTAATCAGGCGTTTTCCGGTATTAATTGGACCTTGCGGAATTGAAACGGAGATCATTGGTGTATGCCCGGTCTGCTCGGTATTGTATTAATTGGACCTTGCGGAATTGAAACACGGAATCTATGAGAAGTTTTATCGCTCTTTGGAGTATTAATTGGACCTTGCGGAATTGAAACAGCCTCTGCCTTAGTCGGTGGAAGAAGAAGGCTAGGTATTAATTGGACCTTGCGGAATTGAAACATAGTACGCCGGCAGGCGGATCATGGTCGTATAATGTATTAATTGGACCTTGCGGAATTGAAACAAATCGAGACGCGCCGTATCAGATACCCCCGTTATGTATTAATTGGACCTTGCGGAATTGAAACATGTTGTTCGATAAGCACACGGCATCCAGATGGCTGTATTAATTGGACCTTGCGGAATTGAAACAAGAGAGGCTATTATCTCAAGAGTAGAGGATATAGAGTATTAATTGGACCTTGCGGAATTGAAACATATTCCGGACATGCCAAGCAAGTAATGTTCGTCCAGTATTAATTGGACCTTGCGGAATTGAAACAAATCAGTGCAATGAGCCAAAAACGTATCATTCTTGTATTAATTGGACCTTGCGGAATTGAAACAACTTCAGTAAACCCTGAAACTACCGAAGTGGATGTATTAATTGGACCTTGCGGAATTGAAACAATCGGAAACCGTGTTATTTATGTCATCCGTCTTGTATTAATTGGACCTTGCGGAATTGAAACCAGTAAATGTTACTGGAATGTTGCCTACATTCATGTATTAATTGGACCTTGCGGAATTGAAACATGATTAGGGATAGTTGATTACCAAAATCGACGCCTGTATTAATTGGACCTTGCGGAATTGAAACTTGCTTCTGCCGTAGATCTGGCTACTGCACCGGTGTATTAATTGGGCCTTGTGGAATTAAAACTTGTGATTTCGTTTTTTTGATTGATTGCTATTCTGATACTAATGAAAAAGACTTTAACTGGCTAGAGTGCTTTATTTTCGATATTATTTTATACATGAAGGTGACTTCAATTATATACTGATTCTTGAAATGTAGTTTTATAGAATAATAAGGTCAATCTTTGCTTTTAGTTTATTTGTTGTAGTTTGAATAATAATAAAAAAGATTTTTACCATTCATAAGAAATACAGATCTGAGGCACCCATTCCCATCTTTTTTGTATGGTGTTATATTGATATTGTACACTGGTTTTCAATTTCCAGCCTTTGCCTATTTTTAAAACAATGTCGCTGCCTAGTGTGGTTGGTATTGCTTCAGAGGAAAGTCTGCGGTATCTTCGGGTGTCCAGATTTTGTTCACCATATATGCTGAGAAGCCATTTTTTAGAGAGCTTATAATCCATTTGAGTTTGGATATGAAAGTGGTTTGAGCTTTCACTAAAGTTACTTTTACTATGCAGAGTGAAATTTTTGTTTATTTTGAGCCGTGAATAAGTGGGTAAGAAAGTAGAATTGGTCTGTCGAAAGATGTTATGAGTATGAAAAGGTAATTTCGGAGATATGATTGTTGATTTAAGAGTCGGTAATGTT
>CAZIVM010000171.1:0-3663 GCA_964542845.1 uncultured Victivallales bacterium | reverse complement strand
ATGCTATGAAAATTTGAGAGTTTGTGTGTTTTGGGGGTGTGAATATGTGTGTTTTTCATTTATCTTTTGTAAGATAAGGGGTTCTTTTCCTTCAAGTTGTTTGGTATCAAACTGTACATTGATTTCATTTAATTTTTGAGTAATATCTTTCATTTTAGTATTAATGATAGAGAGTAGGCTATACTCTTTTTCTTGAGCATCAGATAGCCAATAGAGAATTTCTGTTGCCTGAGATTTTTTTTGCTTACCTGCGATACGTTTAAGGAGGGTGATTACCGTGTTGTGTTCCGCGACAAATTTAGAAGCCGTATTATCGCCTAATAAATTGATATTTTTAAGGCGTGAAATTTCATCAAACAACAGCTCGGCTAGTTCATCGACATTTTTATCAAGGGTTCTGAGTTGTCCTTTTTGAACGCGCCCCATGAGATAAAGTTCGTTGATAATATCTTTGACTTGTTTGTATTCCTCCATGGTGAGTGCATCGACTTCTTTAAGGAGAGATTCATTAAAACACCACGATGGTTGACGGTTAACCTCTGATTCGTGTATATCTTCATCTTGCGTATCGAAACGACTCTCGGTCTCGCCTAAGAGTTGAGCGGTTGTTGCGTCTTGTTTCTCGATAAGGCGCAAGGGGTCTTTCCCCTCCATTTTTGCTTGATTATATTCGGGCGTATTTTTCAAATCGTTATTGATAATCCCTAATTGTTTAAAGATTCTAAGGATTGCAGCCACATATTTTCCATCGATCGTTTTACCGACTTCGCGGTTCATTGTCCAAACGCGTTTACGCATGGCGTAACCGTCACGGATGATTTCAGTTTTTAGGTTATTAGCGATACGATATTGTTGGATAGCGATTTGAGCGACAAGGTTAGCGGATTCTGCGCCCTCGAAATCTTCGCGGAGGAGGAGTTGTTGAGTTTGACGCATGAATTTTCGGTATTTATTGAGGAATTGTTGAGTATTGGTTGCTTCGTCAATGGTGAGTTCTGCCATTTGCGATTTTGCGATTGTACGAACGATTTTGTTATTTTCTTTATCGAACTCTTTATGTTGTAATCGTGCGATAAACTTTTTAATGAGTTTTAATTTTTCATCTAATGTTGTGGCGTGTTCTTCATCGAATTGTTGACTTTCCTTAGATTTGGGTTGTTCGATTTCGTGAATGCGTTTTTTGGTGTAGTTTTCGGTAAAGGTTTGGATGCCATTGTTAACATATTCTTCTTTGGAATTAAACGCTAGCATTTGATTAATGAGCAAATCGGGGCGTGAATTGGTTTTGTTTTTTAATTCTTCGATAGAGATTGCGCCAAAGGGGTCGGCAAGTTTACGGTTTTCAAGCTCTAATACTTGAGATTCTGAAATGTGAGCATCCAATAATTCTTGAGAATTGAGTTGTCCGTTTTCAATAATCCAATTGGCATATTTTACGCCGGGTGCGTTTTCGTACTCTTTAGAGAGTCTGTCGAATTGTTGTGGGAGTTTCTCGTTAATCTCTGCGGTGATAATTTCCATAAAGTAGTGTGCTTTGAGGTCTTTAATTTCTTTAGAGAGTTTCAATAATTTTTCTGCAACAGGTAAAGTGGTTTGATACTTTTGAGAGAGTCGTTCAATTTGAGCATCCAATGAATTTTCTTTACGTTCAATTTCGGCTTGTGTAGCGTACATTTGAGCGAATACGCTGTTAATTTCGGGAGAGAGTTCCACGTTTAAAGATTTTGCGTTGAGATAGAGTTCAATCATCCAGTTGCGTACTTTTCGGAATACGCTTTTTAATTTATTAGATGGCGCAGTACCTGTCATGAGATATTTTTCATTTGCGCGTGCGAAACGTTCTTTAATTACCGTGGAATTGAAAGTATGATTTTCATAATCCATTAAGAAACGTTCAGCGGATTCAAGCGCGTGTGGAGGGAGGCTATTGTTTTCAGAGAATGAGGCGTAATCTTTCACTGCATCACGATAGACTTTAGAGGTGATCGCGTTGAGGTTTTCCTTGAACTTGAGATAATAAGAAACGAGTTCATCGGGGATTTGTTTTTCAGCCCACATATTAATGGTGTAATACATGTTGCGTGTTTCAACGGTGGCCGTGTTGGAATTTACCATATCTTCAAGGACAGAATAGTACACATGGTTGAGTTCATGAATGACGGTTGAAACGTCTGCATTTTGCATTAATACAATGTTGTAAATATCATCATATTTCACCATGGCACCGCGTGTACCTGCACGCATTTTAGGTGTACGTTGGTTAATTCCATTCACATTGAGAGAGCCTGTATCAATGAGCGTTTCGCTGTTGGGATTGGATAGGTCGATGATTTCGGTATTTGATTCAGCGATAAGTTTATCATTTTTCTTGACGGTGAAAGTTTCGCCCATGCGTGTAAAAGTTATTTGAATAAAAGGGGATTCGCTTAAGATTTCGGCAAGGGTGGTGTGTGGGAGGTGTTCGGATGTTTTACCGTCATAAAAACGCTCTGTTTCTTTGATTGCCTGTTCTTCAGCAATGGAAAGTTTATTCATGTTTGAATAGGTTTCAAGTTGGATTTGATACTCTTTTTGCATCGACTCTAAAAGGTCTAGCGGATTAATATTTTCAACATTAAATCCTGCAAGTTCTAAATCTCTATGGAAAATATCCAATGGGAAACCGCTATCCTTTGTGCCTTTGAGGTCTGAGGGGATGCCTAACCACAAACTGCGATAATATGCGCCATCATTTGGGGTTGGCGGTTTAAGTTTCACATGGTTATCGCGTGCGAAACGACAATATTCTAAGGGTTGCCCCTCGGGGGTTTTACGCCATGCGTTGAAATTGTTGCGCCATTGGGTTAAGCCGTTGGCTGTGGGTTTGGATTCTGCGGTGGTTTGGTTTAAAATATTTGAATTATTTTCGGTATTTAACTTGATTTTTTGAGAGTTATCAAGTATAGTATTGCTAGAGTTCTTATTTAAGGTAACCCCTTTGGGCAATTGGAGCCCTCTAGACAGTGCAAATTTAAGAGCTCTTTTTTTGTGTATATATCTGAGCAACCCTTGATTAATCCAATCCTCTATACTTCTTCCGTTATCTTTTTTATGAATGCTTGCAATATCTGTGACGATATGTTTATGATCTTTTTTAGCCACATTCAATGCGATCACAATGGGTTTATTGTTTTTATCGTTGATTTCAGTTAAAACCACATACCCATCTTCATTGGTCGACTCTGCGGAAGATTCAAAAATCATAACAGGGTTATAGAATGCTTCGGGGATTTGTTTCATTTGGTCTTCGGTTAAATCATGTTTGCCATCCATGGCTTTTTTAAGAACGCTATATTTAACGGCTACAGTTTGATTTGGGATTCCTGCTTGAATTAAAGAGAGAGGAGTTTCCCCTAAATGAATGAGTTCCGTTGTTGACTTTTTATTTATAATATATTGCGTGATTGCATTTTGGAAGTTATGATTAAACGCATTCAGTTTGCGTGTTTCATCTTCGATTTGCATTTGATCTAAAGATAGATCTTGATAGAGTTCGATATTTCCATTTTGAGTTTCGCGTGTTTGAATGGTGTCGATGAGGGATTGCATGGCGCGATAGATAGCCTTAGTGTAAAGAGATATCTAGTTTAAACACCTTGACTTTACTCAACTATTCCAAATCAC
>CAZIVM010000170.1:0-3738 GCA_964542845.1 uncultured Victivallales bacterium | reverse complement strand
CATCAACATTGGCCAAATACGCGCACAAATGGTTGGGCGAACGCGAGCAACTCCACCAAATCGAACTCACTCTTTATGGCAACTTACACAAATATTTTGACTGGATGATTGCCCCTATCACAAATGGTCTTTTCCCAGAATTCGACCCTTATCTTGACGCCAGTGGAGCGATCGACTTCTTAAAAACACGCGGTATTACCATTATTAATCGCGATCCCGATAACCGTAAAGGTTATGGCGAATCGATCACGCTCGATCTTTATCAAGGAACAAATCCTATCCACAAAATTAGTTTACGCGGCACCATTACGGAAAGTCAATTAATGATTACACGCGTGAACAACTTCCAAAATCTTTACCTTGAGCCTTCAGGCAACAACCTCTTGGTTGAATATGATGACCAACCAGGTGTTATCGGTAAAATTGCAAGCTTATTAGGTCAAAATAATATTAATATTATCGACATTCGTGCCCCACACGATATGCGTTCAAACCGCTCTCTTGCCGTGATGAAAACCAATACACCAGTCCCAACCAACATGAACGATGCAATCTTGGAATTGGTTCAAAACGGAAAATGCGCCATCATTACAGAATCATAAGTCTATACTCAACTATAAGGAACTATTATGTCTAACTTTATCGACCCCACAACAGGTTTCACCATCGATTTCAAAGATATGAACATCGATAACACCGCCATCGATGCCCTCGCACCTCAAATTGCCTCTGCGCATCAAGGAATGCTTGATATTGAAGCAGGCAAAATTAAAAATCCTGATGAAAACCGTCAAGTCACCCACTTTTCCGATCGCATATCTTATCCGAAGTCTGACCTCTTTAACGCAGTTGAAAAATTTGCGAGCGATATCCGCGAAGGCAAATTGACAGGCTCCACAAAGAAAAAATTTACACAAGTGGTTATCAACGGCATTGGCGGTAGCGCCTTAGGCCCACAACTTCTTCAGTTTGCCATTAACGGCCCTTACTGGAATGAGTTGAGCGATGCCAAGCGCAGTCAAAACGCAAAAATCTATTTCGTAGATAATACCGACACCTCAGGCGTTTGCGATCTTCTCCCCATCCTTGATTTGGAAGAAACTTTAATCGTTACAATCTCTAAATCTGGTGGCACGCAAGAAACCAAAAATAATATGATTGCGTTCATCGAAGCGTATCAAAAAGCTAACCTCAAATTCGAAAACCATGCAGCAGCCATCACAATGCGTGATTCTGAGTTAGACAAATTTTCTCGCGGTCATGGTTGGTTAGCAGTTTTTGAAATGGCGGAGTCGATTGGTGGACGCACGTCCGAAACTTCTATTGTCGGACATCTCCCAGCTGCCTTAGCGGGCATCAACTTTGCGAAGTTCCTCGAAGGGGCATGTCACATGGATCAATGGACACGTCATAGCGATGTGTTCCAAAACCCTGCTTACTTCTTAGCATGTAGCTGGTACATCGCAGGCAAAGGTCAAGGCGATAAAAACATGATTATCGTCCCCTACTCCGATCGTCTTATTCTTTTCTCACGTTATCTTCAACAATTAGTGATGGAATCGTTGGGCAAAGAGTTTGATCTTGATGGGAATGCGGTGTTCCAAGGGCTCAACGTTTTCGGAAACAAAGGGGGCACCGATGCGCACGCCTTTATTCAACAGCTTCACGACGGACGCAACGATTTCTTTACCGTTTTTATCGAACCGCTTAAAGATGCACTTAATATTCCTATTCGTGATGATATTACCATGGGCGATTTTCTCCACGGTTTTGAAACAGGCTTAGCCACAGCATTACGCAACCGTGGACGTCAACTCATTCAAGTGCGTATTGACGAAGTGAGTGAAAGCAACCTCGGAATGTTGATTGCATTGTTCGAACGCGCCGTCGCATTCTATGCAGAATTGATTCACATTAATGCGTTCCACCAACCCGGTGTCCAAGCGTATAAACTCGCCGCGAATGCAATTATTCAGTTAAATCAAACCCTTCAAGATAAATTATCAACGGCAGCTCCCCTTAAAGGGACCGCGCTTGAAATTACACAACAACTTGATCTTGAAGCAAAAAACGCAGATGATGTTGAAGGCATTTTAGCGAAATTTGCACTCAATCCTAATCGTCAACTCAAAGGATTTGCAGTGACACGCAACTTTGAAAACAACGCGTGGGTGTATACTATTTCTCGTGTGTAACTGAAACAACGAAGCATTGAAGATTTATCTCAATACTTAAACACACGTCAATCGTTTGCCACAGTAATCTATAAATATTACTGTGGCTTCTTTATTTTAAACATCACGCATCACGTATTACTGACAAGTATAAAACCCCAAATATAAAGTAATGGGTTCACCATCTGCAAGATATGATATAGTAAATACAAAAGGTTTATTAGCGTAAAAATGAGAAGGAATGATAGGATCGATTCCCAAAATCGATGAACTACTCAGCGAAGTCATCGTTTGGGCAATCAGCCCATATTCATCGAGTTTGAAATCGTTTTGTTGCAACACCTTTTCTATAAAAATCGGGCCCTTTATTTTTTGATGAAAGCCACGCGAAAAGAGATCTTCTTTTGCGGAGTCACGTGAAAATGCTCGTTCAAGACCTTCCCTTTTGAGAAAATCACTTAGGTCAACGTTATTTTTAATATCAATCAATGGGAAATAACCTTCTAAATTAGCAAGAGAGGTCGAAGCACGAAGTTCATTCATTGAGTCAAGAGTTAAATTTTGAACCAACGTAGAAATTGGGGTATACTGTTTTGGACAAAACATTTCAAACTGAAATTTTCGATTCTGAAAAGGTAATGCGATATATTCATAATCACTGTTTTGCGCATATTTATAGTTACGCTTCGGAAATTCAACAACCTTAATATATTTCGTGCGTTGCGAATCGAGATAAAATATATTTGTATTTTTGCGAAATCCAGCTGGCCAAGGTTGATTCTGACTCATAAGATTAAGCAATATCATACTCGTTACATCCTCAGAGTGCTCGGGCTCAATCATCGAAGGTGTAATTGGATTGATAAAAGTCCCCCAAGAATAAAATTCAACATCAAGATTGAGTTGGTGTAATGAAGATTCGTTGCTCAAATTCAACGGAAGCAGATAACTAGTCTCATCTTTTTTTAATGTTGTCAAAAATGAATCATGAATCTGTAAAAAGATATTATCATAAGCGATTATATTTTGTATCGACCTCTTTTCACAATAATGCGATGCGGAATATGTCATAGGCGGAGGGGGAGGAGAAGGCAACGGATCGTCATCACTGAGAGGATCAACAATAAAACTCAATACAAAATCTAAGTAATTACTGTCATTGGCATAATAACGTAGCGCATCTTCTCTCGTTTTCAAACGTTCAACAAAATCAATGGTGAAATATGGCTCAACTTCTTGAGTCAGTAGTATTGAATTTAGATAACGAAGTTGGTGTAACTCGGGCGGAAAGGTATAGAGTCGTTGAATATCTGCACGAATAGTATCATTGCCCGCGGCATAAATTTGCGCAATCGACTGCGATAACGCATACGGGGAAAACACCATTGGTTTTGTCGAATCGCTTGTTTGCAAAAACCGAAACCCGACCCTTTCATTTTCGCAATTAAAGTTTCGCATCGACTCCGAATCTACCTCTTGCGCGTTTACCCCCAAAATGCAAAGTAACAAAAAGCTTATCAAACAATTTTTCATAAATGACTCCTAGGGATGATTAAACATTGAC
>CAZIVM010000169.1:0-3746 GCA_964542845.1 uncultured Victivallales bacterium | reverse complement strand
ATGGAAATGTAATGTTTAGTTCTCCGATTTTAATCTGAGGTTCAAATGTTGATTTCATTTTAATCAAATGTTGATAAAACAATATATAATCGCTGGCTTCTTTTAATATGGTATCGCTTTGAATATGATTTTTATAATCGATAAGTTGCGACAGTTGTTTTTCGGAAACTTTTTTAAAAGAGGTCGCGACTACGTTATTTTGAATAGAGTCGAGATAAACAAGATCAAGTGAAATATGAGAGGGTATTTGATGAATTGGCGTTAATGGCAGAGGTGTAATTTTTTCTTTTTGTTGTTGATAAAAATAATATCCCATGATTCCGCATAGCGCTACAATAACAATCATAAAGTAGGGTAATTTAGAGCGTTTTTGTGTTTCAGGAACTGAAATAATTCGCGGCCTAAAAACCTCGATATCTTCTTGTACCTCTTTCGTATCTGCTTGAACTTCAAATCGTGGTTTGACATTTTTTTCTAGTTTAGAAACATTGAGTTTTGCTACATCTTCGATTTGCAAAGCGTTTTGTGATGTTTTATGATTTTCGTTTTCAAATGAGAGTGGCAAAGCAGATTCTTTTGAATCATTTTTAAAGACTTCTTGAGCTGTTAGCGGAAAAGATCCCGTGCGCGCTACGTGAACCATTTTTGTATTATTGAGGACAGGGAATGGGATTTTATGGGTCAAATCAAGAATGCAATCGGGCGATATTTTTTGGATTTGACTGATTAAGGGATGATTCGGTAATACACAACGTAAAAAACATTGCGAATTTACTGTTGCATTTGTGAAATAGGTATTATAGGTGAACTCAGATTGTTGTTCTTTGGGTAAAATCGATACCACTTCTTGAATTAATGGACGAAGATCAAGTCCAGGTTTATAAATAATGATAAAGGGTAACTCTGGGGACTTAATGAATCGTTCGGCGATATAACCCGCAAAACCTGCATCTCCAAACAACTTTTGAAACGTATGTGCCACTTGGGGAGAACAATCTTCTTGGGGTAGGGGGCGTTCTTTTAGAAGTTGAGGCTCTTTATCCCACGATGTTTCAAAAGAATAGTTTAAATGTATGAGGATGGGCAGTGTCTTTTTTTGATCAGACGTATTGAGCGTAATATGATGCGCAATTTTGTTTGTGCGATGGGTGTAATCCCACCCGCAAGCACTAATGCGTGTCACAACTGGAACTTTTTCATTCCCCATCGTAATGATTTGATAACGCCATTCGATTGGGTTAACCGCCTCATCTGCAATGGGATCTTTGCCTGTAAACTGATAGCCACTTTGTTGTTCAAGAAACGCAATGGTGTTCGACTGCATCCCATCGGTCCACGCCACCGCACAAAAACCTGACGTATGAGGTTTGAGTCCTTTGGGGGCCGATGTGTAGATGAGTTCTTGCATAGAATTGCCCTTTAACTATTCCAGAAATCGTCGTCGATATGATTGGTTTTTGGATGATGAAACCCTTCAAACTCTGGCACTTGATACCATTGATTTTCGATTCGAATGATATCTCCTGCATAACCATAAGGGAGTTTGACGAAGTCGCCATTTTGAAGGGATAAAGAGATAAAGTCGTCATCAATATTTGAGTGGGATGGCGTGAGTATTTCTTCGTTTTCGTTACAATAAACAGGGCGTCCTTTTTCTTCATATTTAATGTATTTTTTTTCAGCGAGAAAAAGTAACCAGGGCACTTCCACCCAGCTAGGATCAATATTTTGAGGTTTGATACCAATACCGCCTTGTTCATCTTCTTCGGCATACGTGGCGTAATTGGTTGTTGGAATATAAACTACATTAGAGAAGAATCCTTCAAGTGTATTCACAATCTCAGCAGAATATTTCATCAACAAAGTGCGTATTTCGTATGAAACCGCTTTAATTGTAGATAGATCGAGATTAAATGAAAGAGATTCTTTATTTTTCTTGAATGGTGGAATTTCTCGAATATTAAAAGGGAGTAATTCGTGCCATAAGTCGTACTTTCCTACACAGACATAAAGTGGAATATCGATATGTTCATTGACACGAAGATTTCGATATTTTCGTATTCGAGAGATAATTTCTGCACAGAATAAACATTGGTCTGTTACTTTTTGATGACGCTGTATTTGTGGGTCATTTTTATTACATGCGCGTCTCCATTGTGCATCCGCTGTGGGGTCAAATAAAAAAATCAACGCATTAGAATGAACAAGATGCAAAGTCGCTGGGTTCAAAACGCCATCTGCGCCGGGTTGAAAATGTTCCCCTGCATTGTCGTAAACGATGAGATTTCGTGAAAACGTTTGAGATGAATCAGGGTGATTATTTTGAAGCAAGTACACAAAAGGTTTGGGCAGATCAATTGTCACGCCATTCAAAAAAACTTGCGATGAAAATCCTGATCCCATTTGTTGGGTTTTAGGGAGAGTGACCACTTTACTCTCATCTTCGGCGAGAAACAAAATGTTTTCATAGTTTGAAAGCGTTTCATTGATGATGGGGTCAGCATCGCTACATGAAATGCCTGTATATTGGTATAATTCCTTGCGAAGACGTCGTGTCGCTAAGGTGAGATAGTAGGATTTTCCACTCGATGGCGCGCCTACTAACGAGATGAAGTCGCTTTCGACGTCTGTCAGGGTGGAGGGTAAACGTAAATGACAACGCGGACATGCCATTTCTCTACACTCCATTCCTTCGCTATCGAGCGCAATTCCATTTGCGTTGTAGTTTTGCGGGTTAAATCGCATTTGCGCCATATCGCCTAAGATTTTGTCGCCAACGAGTTTGGGGTGCGCTGAGATATAATGCACTTGATCAAAACTAAAATTTTGCCAGCAGTGAGGGCAAATGATATTGCCATCTAAAATTTCTTCAAAATCGTTGTTTTGGGGTTGAGACGCTATCTCTTCCGCATTAGGGGTGGCTTGCGTGGGTTTAGCGTACTGCATCTCTCCTTGCACCGCAAACTTTTGATGACATGCTCCACAATCAATGGTTTGATTTAAAAATGCAATTTCGGCATCATAATGCTGTCCGCAGTTTGGACACGAAAATCTAATGTTATTATCAGTGATAATGATGTCATTTGCATTTGGAATGGTGTCAGGGGGTATATTTTGTTTTGGCGTATCGTCATTCACTACGCGATTTGAATTTTCGTTTTGAAAGAGGTCGATATTTTGAGACGCTTTGGGGGGATCAGATGGGATTGATTTTTCTTTTATATTGTTTATTTGTTCATCAAAAAAATCTTTGGGGATAGGGCATAAAAGAAGGGCTTTACATTGAGGACAACTAAATGTTTCTCCCATATTAGATTTCAAGGACTCGTCATTGACGCGATATTCTTTTCCGCAACTCGGACAACAAAAGTGGTAACCATCGCTTTGTAAGTGGATGTTTTGAGGGTATTGGTAACGTGCTATTTCTTCTCTTCCAAACCCTTTAGTATGTTTTAAAAATTTCCATGATTCCCCATTTTGAGAAAGAGGGGTTTCTGAGGAGATTTCGTGTGCATAAGATTTCATTAAAATCTCATCAACAGTAAAAGGTCCTTTTATACTTTTTGCTTTATCGAGATAAAACCAGTGCATGTTTTTTATCTTTCTGTGTTGGAGTCTCTGCCTTGTCTTTTTTCATTTTTTTTGCTAACAATATTCATATAAAGATTGTTCCTTATGCTAATATACCACATTTTTTATTTTTTCGTTTGTACTTCTTCTCTGCTGCTTTTCTTGCAAGCGCATCA
>CAZIVM010000168.1:0-3769 GCA_964542845.1 uncultured Victivallales bacterium | reverse complement strand
ATGAATTTCTTTTCAACAATCCTATTAATAATATAACGTTTATTTCTTTAATTTCAATACCTATTATTGAAAAAAATCTTAAAAAAAATAAAAAAAGAAAGAGCCTCGGAGGTGTTGAACACTTCCGAGGCTTTGTTTTTTTTGTAAACTAAGTTTTTGAATCTTAGCTATTTTTTAGCACTGATTAAAGTTAGGCAAGCTACCTTTTATTTTTAATGATAGCAATCTTTGCGCCGTCTTTTTATTCAATACACACTTTAGACACAGTGATTCCAAAGTATTTACCTTATAATGATCATCACTCTATCTTTTTCTGATTGACTAATTAAATTGTATTTATATAAAAAAACCGCTGTTTTCGGATTGAAAACAGCGGTTGAAAAGAGAGTTCAAAAACAATTTTAGTTTTTGTGATACTCTTGGAGCGATTTGGGCTCAGTTTTGCCTTTAAGCGCCGCCTTAATTCCTTCGACACTGGCTTTTGCACCAGCAATCGTGGTCATGTAAGGAATCTTATATTGGATCGCTTGCATACGAATGTGGCTATCATCAATTAATCCATCACGGCCAATCGGTGCGTTAATAATTAAAGAAACTTCTTTGTTCTTAATCATGTCGCCGATATTGGGGCGTCCTTCTTGAATCTTTTTGACTTCTGTCGCTTCGATGCCTAAATCTTCGAGGAAGTGTTTAGTCCCTTCGGTAGCAAAGATTTTGAAGCCCATCGCCACGAGATCACGCGCAATCGGTTCGAGATATTTGCGCTCACGTTTGCAAACGGTCATTAAAACATTGCCCGTTGTTGGGAGTTTGGAGCCTGCCGCCTCTTCCGCTTTGAAGAACGCCATGCCGAAATTATCAGCAACCCCCATCACTTCACCTGTTGCACGCATCTCAGGCCCTAAGAGTGGGTCGACTTCTGGGAACATGTTGAATGGGAATACGGCCTCTTTAACCCCAACAAATTTGGTTTCTGGGCGTTGGAGATTGTAGGAAGCTAAAGGTTTGTCGAGCATCAACTCAGTCGCGATGCTTGCTAATGGCACGCCCGTGACTTTAGAAACGATAGGCACAGTACGTGATGCACGTGGGTTGGCTTCAATAATGTATACTTTGTCGTCACAAATGGCGAACTGTACGTTCAAGATCCCTTTAACGTTGAAGTCTTTTGCAATGCGTGAAGCATAAGTTTCCATCGTTTTGATATGTTTTTCAGGGATCGTTGCAGGAGGGATCGAACAAGCGGAGTCGCCAGAGTGGATACCCGCAAGCTCAATGTGTTCCATCACGGTAGCGACATAGGTGTCAACCCCATCAGAGAGGGCGTCAACTTCTGCTTCGACTGCGTTATCTAAGAAACGATCCACGAGCATTGGATACTCAGGACTTACGTTAATCGCTTCAACGGCATAACGTTTGAGTGTCTCTTCATCGTAAATCACTTCCATGCCACGACCTCCTAATACGAAGGAAGGACGCACCATTACAGGATAGCCAATGCGACGGCCGAGCTCTACCGCTTCTTCAAGTGAACGTGAAATGCCACTCTCAGGTTGTGGGATATCAAGCGCAATCATGCGTTCGCGGAAGTACTCGCGGTCTTCAGCCAAACGGATACCTTCAGGTTGTGTTCCGAGAACTTTAACGCCATTGTCTTTAAGTGCTTGCGCCACGTTTAATGGTGTTTGACCACCGAACTGAACCACAACGCCTTCAGGTTTTTCTTTGTCGTAGATGGTTAAAACATCTTCGAGGGTGAGGGGTTCAAAGTAGAGTTTATCTGAGGTGTCGTAGTCAGTTGAAACGGTCTCAGGATTACAGTTGATCATGATGGTTTCAAAGCCTTGCTCACGGAGTGTAAGCGCTGCGTGTACGCAAGTGTAGTCGAACTCAATCCCTTGACCAATACGGTTAGGTCCGCCCCCTAAGATCATAATCTTTTTGTTTGGAGATACAGGCACTTCATCAGGAGTTCCTGCGTAGGTTGAGTAGTAGTAGTCTGCATTCTCAACACCGCTCACAGGAACGCGTTGGTAGGTGGCCACTACGTTTAATTCAATACGACGTGTGCGAATTTCTTTTTCGGTTACGTTGAGGATTTGCGCTAAGTATTTATCAGAGAAGCCAAACACTTTGGCTTGTTTCAACATCTCATCTGAAAGTTCAGCAAAAGGAATTTTTTCAATCGCGAGTTCGAAATCGGCAAGTTCTTTCATTTGCTCAATGAAGTAAGGGGTAATTGCGGAGAGTTTAACCACTTCAGCAACCGTAATTCCTCTTTTAAGCGCTTCAAAGATGACAAAGAAACGTTCACTGTTACCATAAGAAATTTTTTCTTTGAGTTCTTTTTCTGTCATCGCCTCAATTTTCTTGACATGACCTAATCCCGCACGACCAATCTCAAGTGAACGAATCGATTTTTGGAAAGCTTCTTTGAAGTTCTTACCAATACTCATCACTTCACCCACCGCACGCATTTGTGTGCCGAGTTTGTCTTTGGCTTTTGGGAATTTTTCAAACGCCCAACGTGCAAATTTAACCACCACATAGTCGCCCCATGGCTCATATTTTTCAAGTGAACCTAAACGCCAGTATGGAATCTCATCAAGCGTAACGCCAGTTGCTAAACGTGTGGAGACCATCGCAATAGGGAAACCTGTTGCTTTGGATGCCAACGCTGAAGAACGGGATGTACGGGGATTGATCTCAATGACAACTACGCGATCATCTTCACGATTGTGTGCGAACTGAACGTTGGTTCCGCCTGTCACGCCGATGGCATCTAAGATACGATATGCGTAGTCTTGAAGACGATCTTGGAGGGCTTGTGGAACTGTCAACATCGGAGCTACACAGAAACTGTCGCCTGTGTGTACGCCCATGGGATCCACGTTTTCAATAAAACATACAGTGAGTTTTTGTCCTTTTTCATCACGAACAACTTCAAGTTCAAGCTCTTCCCAACCTAACACGCACTCTTCAACAAGCACTTGATTGATAATGGATGCGTTGAGACCACGTTGACAAACTTGACGGAGTTCTTCTACATTATATACAATACCGCCGCCGGTTCCACCCATGGTGTAAGCTGGGCGTAAAACAACAGGGTAACCCATTTTTTCAGCAATAACTTCTGCTTCTTCAATAGTGTTACAGGGTTCGGATGCAGCGGTAGGTACGCCGATACGATCCATGGTTTCTTTAAAGATGATGCGGTCTTCACCACGTTGGATGGCGTCAAGGTCAACACCAATGACTTTAACATTGTATTGTTCAAGAATTTTTTGTTCCCAGAGTGCAAGCGCGAGGTTTAATGCCGTTTGACCCCCTAAGTTAGGAAGTAACGCATCAGGGCGTTCGCGTTCAATAACTGCGGTAATACGATCAATGTTTAAGGGTTCAATGTAGGTGTGATCTGCCATGCCAGGGTCGGTCATGATGGTGGCAGGGTTTGAGTTGACTAACACGACTTCGTAGCCTTCTTTACGAAGCGCTTTACAAGCCTGAGTTCCAGAGTAATCAAATTCACAAGCCTGACCAATAATGATAGGGCCTGAACCAATAATTAAGATTTTGTGGATGTCGTTGCGTTTTGGCATGGTTAATCCTTTCTGAGTTATGAGTATGAGGAATGAAAATTTCAAAAATCTAAATCCATACAATATACCCTTTGATTGGAAAAATACAAATTTTTCTTTTTCTTTTTTTTTAATATTTTCTAAATTTCTTTTTTTTTCAATATTTTTTTATTTAAAAAATTGATTTCGAT
>CAZIVM010000167.1:0-3778 GCA_964542845.1 uncultured Victivallales bacterium | reverse complement strand
CGTCGAAAAATGGCGCACAGAAGCCACCACGTTTAACGACTGGCGCGATAGTGTCTGGACTTGCTGCCACACCATCCTCCGCGAAGTAGTAAACGGTGAACGCACCGCGCCAACCATCGAAGAATTAACCAACGAACTCCCAACAATCCAATGGAATCAATAACCATGCAACGACTTTGCAACCTCTCTGCAGATGCAATGAATGGATACGAGGTTTTAGCACTTTCTGCTAAAACTAAATATCTCAAAAATCTAAAATGGATGCGAGGTTTTAGCACTTTCTGCTAAAACTAGATATCCAAAAGAACACGAAGTTTTAGCAGAAACTGCTAAAACTAAATATCCACCCGATGAGCGACAGCCACCGGGCCTTTCCATTTTAAACCCCTAAAAACTGTTTAAAGTGCTAAAACCTCGCGCATCCACTGCTAAAACTAGATATCCCTCCACAACAAGGCCACAGATTATATCAAAAAACATCCGATACGTTTTATCTTACAGCATACACAATATAAAGTATGGATTCCTGATATTCCCACATTATGTGAAAATATGCGAATTACAACTTCGGGGCGAAACACTTTTGATATCTTAAATCGTAAAGGTATTTGGGCGGCTATTCATCATTATTTCGACGGAAATATGTGGCTATTTTATGCCCTTATTCCTTTCGTTATTATTGCAGGTGTAACTTATTTGGGGCTTGCAATAGAATTTATTCGTTGGATTATTCAGTGTAATATCTCAATGATTTGGTTTTTCTTAGCTTGCAGTTATTATTTTATGTTTGTTGCAGGAGGTGTAACAATGCCACGATACCAAATGCCTGCTTTGATTTTTATATCTATTTTTGGAGCGATGGGATTATCCCATTTATGGAACAAATTCATGAGATTTAAAAAGAAAGAGCTTGCAGACGTTAAAGAATAACCTGAAAGAGTTTTGATGAAAAATTCTGCATCAATTCATTTGTTGATTGAATATTTTGCGTATATTCGTTAATTCTCGTTGATACGTTTGATATTCTTCTTGGATGGTTTTCGAGGCTTCGGGGTCGCCTTGAACCGCTTTCCAGTTGGCAAGAATGCGATTAATTTCATGTGTCAGATGCGCTTCGTTAAACGTAAAAACAGTTTGAGAAATTGCTTTTTTGATAAAAGGAAGTGTAAGCTTTTCTGTTGACTCTACGAGATATTGAGAAAGGTTAGAGTCTGGATTTTCAAGCATTGTATCTTGTAATACTTGAATACGAGAACTCCATTGTCCAATAGAATGAAGTTGTACAATTTGAGCAATGGCGTGTCCTTCGACGGTATCGCTTAGATATTCAAGTGGGATATTTTCTGCAACCGCTTGGGCGGCATCTGCGTATTCAATGACGAGTTTTAACATCTCTTTTTCAGCGGTTAACATTTTTTTCTCTTCGGCACTTAAAGCACGAGACGCAGGGCGCATGAGTTCTTCAAGAGGAGAATGATAGGGGGGCTCTTGGGGCAGCGTTCGCGAATGACTGGCATTCTTAGCGCGTATCAAGTTCAGTTCAGTGCGTATCGCATCGATAGGGAGTTTGAGGTGTTGTGCGAGATTTTCTGCATGCGATGCAATGGCAATATCGTTTGGAATCTTAGCGATATATTGGAGAACACCATTCGCAATACGAGAACGCCCCGTCGGTGATTTTATATCAAACTTCTGACTAAAATAATCGATTAAAAATTGAGAAAAATCAATCGCTTGATGAACGGCATCATGTATCGATTCAAAGCCTTGTTTCCGGAAAAGTTCATCAGGATCTTTTCCCCCAGGAAAACGAATCACTTTAATATCAAAGCCTAATGGGAGCGCAATTTCAATACAACGTAATGTGGCTTCAATTCCTGCGCTATCAGCATCAAGACCTAAGCAAAGTCGATCTGTCTGACGTTTAATTAGAGCGGCTTGTTCATGCGTAAACGCTGTCCCTTGAGGGGCAATCGTATTTTCAAACCCTGCGCGATGCATTGCAATCGTATCAAGCTGACCTTCACACAGAATCGCGCCTTCAAGATGTTTGGGGATTTCGCGACGTGCAAAAGGTAACGCATACAACGTTTTACTTTTCTTAAATACTGGCGATTCAGGGCTATTGACATACTTCCCTCCGCCTTCTTCTTCGACGACTTTTCGTGCACTAAAAGCCACGACACGTCCTTGTTCATTCCAAATGGGAAAGATTAAACGGTTACGAAACCTGTCATAAAGTTTACCTGGATTTTTTTCGCTTTCAGAGACAACGCCCGAGAGTTTTATTTCTTCATCAGTAAACCCAAGTTTACGGAGTAAATTTACCCCATCTTCCCACGCATTAGGGGCGGCACCAATGCGAAACTTTTCAATAACCTCAGGAGGTAAATGACGAGTGCTCAAATATTGAGCAACTGTTGAGTCGGGAAACTGAACAAGTTGTTTTTGATAAAACGTACACAACGTTTCATAAATTTCATAGAATCGATCTTTGTGTTGACTCAACGGAGTATCGTCTTTTGATTGAAATCGTGTTTCTTCGGGAATGATAACTTGCGCGCGCTCGGCTAATAAAATTCCTGCTGTTGTGAAATCGACATTTTCATACATCATCACAAATTTAAATACATCTCCTCCTGCGCCACAACCAAAACAGTGAAAGCTTTGACGTTCGGGGCTCACGGTAAATGACGGTGTTTTTTCTTGATGAAATGGACAACACGCTTTCCATGTTTTACCCATATTTTTAAGTTGGATATAGGATCCAATCACATCGACTATATCACATCGTTCGCGGATGATTTCACGGATTTCATTAGGAATAAATCGCGGGGCCATCACTTAACCTCGCGTTAGCGATTGCGTGTTGTTCGTGTACGAGTTGTGGTATGACGTGTCGGCGTGCGAGCCGGCGTGCGCGGCTGTGATGCAATCAGTTTTTCTAAATGACGTTGAACAGATTGTGTTTCTTCAAAAAGCTCTGAATGAGATTGGGCTTCTTGGATATATTCTTTGTAAAGTTTAATTGCGTGTGAGATGTCATTTTTGTCTTCATAAGTGCGTGCCAAATTGAGCTTTGTAATTAGGGGCGCGCCAAAAACAAGGGCTTTTTCAAAAAAGCGAATCGACTGCTCTTTTTGGAAATGAAACGCACATACGCCTAATTGATTTTGAATTTCGTATGAACGTTGATAAGCGGGCAATCGACTCAATTTAAGGTATGCACGATATGCAAGAGGGAATTCGCCGACTTTCACTTGAGCGTCTGCAAGAAGAACTAATGCATTGGTGTCTTCGGGATTGATTTTAAGAGCAGTGTTTAAATAACGAATTGCACGGTCATATTCTTTATGTTTAATTAAAAGACGTCCTGCTAAAAATTGTGCTTCAAAGTCGTTGGGAGCTCGATCAGCCGCATTAGTTGCCAAATCGATCATTTGAATTAAGGTAGATTTATCGTTTGGATTTTGGATTTCTATGGCTAACGCTTTAATCATTAATGTACGATGATCCGCTGGTGCTTTTTCATCTAACACGAGAATAATTTGATTGGCTTGTTCAAATGTAGCGCGATTCGTGAGAGCTTTTGTCGCTTCTGAAAGGAGTTGGTCAACGCTACGATTATCGCCACATCCTGTGATCAAACAAGAACAAAAAATAAGGGTTGCTAACGAGATTGCGGAACTGATTTTTTTCATATTGGATAACCTTGTATATTTTTCTTTTATATTAATAATATAATGTAGCATTCAATTTTAAAAATAAAAGTGCGAAT
>CAZIVM010000166.1:0-3924 GCA_964542845.1 uncultured Victivallales bacterium | reverse complement strand
TTTTTTTCAAGGCGAAACGTTAAAAAAAACAAATATTTTTCAAAAAGATGCTAAATAGCAGTTATAACAATGTTTTATGTAGTAAAGTATTTACGGATTTACATAAAATAATTTTCTTGAATTTTTAATTTGAGGGTGGATATTTTTCGTGAAAATCTGTTAAGATTTCAGGGTGTTTACTAATAAATTCAATAAAATGAGAAAAACGTTCCGCTAAAGGGTTATCAATTAAATGTTCAATTTCACAGGCAAAGTTTTGCGCGCGATCATGGGTGGTGCCTAACACTTTCTCAAAAAAATCAGCCAAAATCGTGTGTCTGCGATGCAATTCTTCGGCAATGCGTTCTCCCTCTTCGGTGAGCGTAACTGCACGGCGCGCTTCATAATGAATTAATCCTAAATCGGATAATGTACGCATCACATCCGTGACAGATGCCATTTTAATTTTGAGCTTTTCAGCGATATTTTTAGCGTGTGCGTGTTGATGATCGCCATCGCGAGAAAGTTCGTAAATGACTTCAAGGTATTCTTGTTGTTTGGTAGAGATTTTCATAGATTACGTCCAAAGTTGATAGCATCGTGTAAAAATACGGTTGTGGAAGGCGAGGTCGGCACGCGTGAGCCCTTGTGGATAACGGAAATCTCCGAGTTCATCAATGGATTCAATTTCATTGCTACTCCACATTTGAGCGAGGTCATAAAGCAGTTCAAGACGCATGATGAGTCCCCCAAAGCGATGGTCGATAATTTCTAAACCAAAAGGTTTACGTTCTTTTAACCAAAGTAAACGATAGGATTTATGAAGTTCTTTGATTTTTTCGACGAGTTGAGGTATTTGTGCGACGTGTGAACGTATGCTATATTTATTTTGTGTATGATAGGCGATTGATACAAAATGGACGATTTCAACTTTTTGTGCAATCACATCGCAATACTGTTTGATCCACTGAATATAAGGTGAGCTTTCGCTGGAAATATTCGCATGAAACCATTTCCATTTAATATCATGAAATAGATCTGTTCCCATTAACATTCGAAGGATAAAACGGTGTAATGGATCGTCCCACAATAACATTTTTCCCGTGACTTCAATTTGTGTGTCGGGCCCTGTGCTTACCACGATTTTAGGTTCTGAGAGTGTCGCAAGTTGACGCACTTGGATTTCGGAAAAGTCTGAAAATATTTTAAGGCGTTTACTCCAAAAATCAACATCTCGTGCAAATCCTCGTGCAGCGGAAAGTGCATAAATGAGTGTGGGCAATGCAAACATATTTAAGCATTCGTGCCCATCATCTCCCCAAAGTGTAAAAACCATGGTGTCGACATTATTGCGAATCATCGACTCAATAAAAGGGGTTGCCGTTTTTTCCATTTCATTAAATTCGGGGAAGAAGCGTCCAAAACTATGTGTTGTGGGGGCACCTGCCAATTGGAAACCGAGTTTTTTATAATGTTTAATATTCTGTGTGTAATCTTTGAGGGCGGTGTGAGTATAATCCCAATAGACCATTTGAATCGTTTTCGGTATTTTTTCAAGTAATTCAGGTGAAATTGCTTCTTCGCCTGAATGGCCTAATAAATAGTCGCCCCAAATCATCGGGGAGAGTTCATATTTTTCGCAGATCTCATTAACACGAATGAGGTGATTGACAAAACGTTCTGCAGGTAATACGGGATGATTAAAATCGAGTGATTTTCCACGACCCAATCCCCATGGTTCATCGAGTCCGAGATGGATACGGTTTGAACGATAATAGGAGGTTGCCGCTGCAATGATATTCTCAATGAAGTGGTAAGTTTCGTCGAGATTGGTATTTAGGACGCGTGGATTATCTTGAAGCGACGCGTTGGCGGTGTAACGCAAAAATTGCTCAAAATGCCCTAAGGTTTGAATACAAGGGAAGAGTTCTATACCGATACCAAAACAAAAATTATCAAGTTCTTGAATCTCTTCTGGCGTATAGGCTCCACGCCCATATCCAAAAAGGGGATATTGAGGGACGGTATAAGTATCTTCTGTATACAAACAAATTCCTGTGAGACCATTTAAGGCCATGGTCATGATATAAGATTTTAAGAATGGGATTGTAGGGACAGCGTTGCGAGAGGCATCAAGCATCACTATTCGCGATTGGATTCCCCCGCATTCGATGGGGTGATCTGGAGTGAGCTCGCCGCTCATCCAATCGCCTAATGCTACCCAAAAACGGGTTAAATCTGGTGCAAAAATAACGAGTGCGTTTTCATCATCTTGTACTTCGAGCTTAAGCGAATCAGGATTTTCGCAGAAGACGAGGGGACGCGCATCTGTATCGTCAGAAAAGACGTTTGGATAGCTTTTAGCGAGGATTAGACCAGGTTCATCGTGATTTTTGATTGAAATTTTAGGATTCATTTGCGTTTTTTGCTTGACTTTGTTTGAAAATGATGTATACTATCTACATAATATAATTCCATTTTCAAAAATGTAAACCCCAAAAAGGGATAAAGTTCGTAAAAATTCGTTTAAATAACATAAAATTCAAAAACTGAGGAGTTTCTTATGAGTGAAAATCCAAATAAAAAATTATGGCGTTGTATCATTTGTAACGAGGTTGTAGAGGGGGATGAGCCCCCAATGGTTTGTCCGGTGTGTCGTGCTGGTCGTGAATGCTTTGAACCCTATGAGGAGACTTCGGATAATTTTGTAAACAATACCCCCCTTAACGCTGTGATTATTGGGGCAGGGATTGCGGCTTTGTCAGCCGCAGAAGCCATTCGTCAACGAAATCAACTCGCAGAAATTACATTGATTACACAAGAACCTTACCTTCCGTATTACCGCACTTCATTGACTAAAAAACTTGCCCGCGGTGGAGCGATTGAAGAGAGTTATTTAAAACCTGAATCATGGTATGAAGAAAATAGAATTAACGTCGTATGCAATACGGTTGTTTCTCAAATTAACCCATCTGAAAAGTCGTTGCAAACTGAATCGGGTGATGTTATTCATTATGACAAACTTTTAATTGCAACCGGTGGATATGCTTTTATTCCCCCAGTTGTAGGGAGCACTTTGCCTGAAGTTGTAACGCTTCGCTCTTATTCAGACTTAGTTAAATTGCGCGCTCTTTTAGGCGATACCCCAAAAAAGGTGAGTGTTGTTGGCGGTGGTTTGCTCGGACTCGAAGCGGCATGGGGGCTTGTCTCATTGGGCCATGAAGTGACTGTGTTAGAAATGTTTCCTATTCTACTGCCACGTCAAATTGATGCGGAAGGGGCTCCATTATTACTGGAAAAGGTGGAGTCGCGCTGTCAGCTTAAACTTGGGGTAAAGATTGATTCTATTTTAGAAAAAGAAGGTCATGTGTCTGGGGTTAAACTTGATCAAGGCGAAGTGCCCGCTGATATTGTTCTTTTCTCAACTGGCGTTCGCAGTTATGTTTCGTTGGCAGAGAATGCAGGGATTAAAAATGATCGTTCGATTATCGTAAATACAAAAATGGAGACATCTTCTCCAGATATTTATGCGGCAGGAGACTGTGCTGTTTGTGAAGGTCGTTTCGATGGATTATGGGATACGGCATCAAAACAAGGTAAGGTTGCAGGGGCCCAAATGGCAGGAGATCAAGTGCCAGTTTTTGAAAACCGTGCATTGGCAGGCGCAACTTTTTTTGCATTCGGAACATCGTTATTTTCAATCGGCGATTTAGAACCTCACGCCACGCATGCTGTTGTTACCGCACGTAACGAATTAATCTCAACTTACAAAAAATTTGTATTTGTAGATCATAAGTTGGTGGGTGGGGTGTTGCTTGGAGATACAACATTAACACGTCTTTTGGTTGCGGGTCTTTCCGATGGATATGATGCAGAAGATGCAAAAAATCATGATTTAATCTAGTTTTACAACTCAATTCATACCTGCGCGCATACATTATAATT
>CAZIVM010000165.1:0-3939 GCA_964542845.1 uncultured Victivallales bacterium | reverse complement strand
AAATGTTGCTTGAAAACTAATTGCATCGGTGCTATATTACAGTGAGATTATAAAATATGTCCACTTTACATGGTTTCCGATAAGTCTAATTTAATACAAATTTGATATTCCTAAACGTAGAACATAAACTTTAAACATGAATATAAAAAGGAGATAATATTATGGCAGAGCAAGAGAGTTGGGATAATAAAAGACAAGAAGTATGGCAGCGGATTGTCAATGCCGAAGAGGAACTTAAAAATTTAAAAGAAAAATTATCTGCCGTTGAAATCTTGGCAAATAATAAAATTTCAGAAAATGAGCAAACGGCCATTGATTCTGCTAAGAACGCATTTGAAGGAGCAGAGAAAGTTACACAACTCGTCAATCAGGCATCAGAATTATCTGGTAAATTAACAACCTTTCAGATAAATTTTGAGAAGGCAATTAAAAATATTGATATAATAAATAGTCAGAAGGATACGGTAACTACAAGCGTAACATACATTGCAGACGCAAGGGCCTCATCAGAAATTTCAGTTAAAGAAATTGTCGTTTTGCAAGAAAATGCAAAAAAATCTGCGGAAGACGCAGAGGCAAAATGGGCGACCACTAATCAGCAAGTACAAAATATAGCGACTCTAAATGCCCAAGCATCTAGCGATGCTGCAATTGCAAAGACAGCCCGAGAAGAGGTTGAGAGCGGACAATCCAAGATTTCTCAAATCAAAAAAGACCTTAATGATTTCCAAGATGAAAAAACACAAGAGTTATCTTCTCTAAACCAAAAATACTTGCATGAATTTGAGACCCGAAAGATAGAAATAGAAAGTTTGTTGCCTGGGGCAACTGCTGCTGGACTTGCCAAAGCTTTTCATGATAGAAAGATTGATGTCGAAAAAAATAAAAAATGGTGGGTGTTGCTACTTATAATTTCTGTAATAGGACTGATTTCGCTTGGTGTATTATCTTTATCGCCATGGGGAACTCAACTTGGGATTACATCCTCATTTACTGCAAGAACACTTATAGTGGCTGGTTTTATTTTGCTGGAGGAATTTGCGCGACGAAATTTCAATATTGTATCACGTTTGTCCGAATTATATGCATATAAAGAAGCTCTAGCTAAATCTTATATTGGATACAAACAACAAATGGAGTCGATCCCAATGCCGTCCAATGAGGAGAACGGAGTCGTTATGGGGCATTCAGTACTAATGAAAGCATTTTTAGATAAATTGGAGGATGAACCTAGTAAGCATGTTTTTGACAAAGAGAAACATGTAATTGGAATCGGAGCTCTAATGGATAAACTGTCACCCAATAATCCAGATGGTTCGGCAGGAAAGGCTGTAGAAGAATTGTCCAAAGGGAACATTCTTATGAAAATTTCATGGCCAATCGTCGCTGTTGTGGGAATTTTGGCAGCGGCAGGTTGTATTATTGTTTATCTAGTAAAGGAGCATTTAGCTTGATTTACATAAAAATTGGATAAGTAACAAAAAATATTAGTAAATGTGTAAAGAGAGGATATACCTTTTGTGTTATATTATATTTCTTGGAAAGTATGTGAAGGGGATATCTTTTATGATTTTTATTTGATATATTACCGAGGCAAATAACGGAAATAAACATCGTGATCCTGATCAAGGGCGCAATATGGTATCGCGCTTTTCAAGTGACATTTACAAGTTTTTTGAACTCAAAATGAAATGAGCAGCGCAATGAAAATCATTAATCTTATACTGCGAAATATCCCATTGATTTTATTTTCACTTATGGGAATCTCATTATCCAATGATTCGGCTTTGATTTTCATGTTGCTTTGTCTTTCGGGGCCGTTGTCTATTATTTTGCTTTTCTTCAGTTCCAAAGACAAAAAAAGTGACTTTTTGCACTATTTTTTCCAAGCAGGCTTTATTTTCTGCTGTGGGTGTTTCATTGCAACGCTTTACGGAGAGAATCCGCGCCTCCTTGAAAAAGTTATTTATTGGGGATTCCCTCCTTATTATATTACAAAGCAATATCGTTTCATTATGACCTTTAACTTTATCTCAATCGTCACGCTTATTGCGACGGTTATTTATTATTTTTTAACAAGAGTTTCGTCATCAACAAAAAAAGATGACGTGATTTCTGTTTCTTAATAATCCACATCCTAACGTATTAAAATTTTATTTTTGCTTCTTACAGGGCTAAGACGGTATGTTTTGTGCTTAAAAATGCGAAAAAATTAAAAAAATTAAAATGGAGTTAAAAAAATGTTTTTTTACCTGTTTTGAGGGTAAATTAAGCGAAAAAGATGAAAAAAAGGATAAAAATTTTGAATTGGGTCTTGAATTATTTGTTTTTTATGATAGATTTAAGTTAGAGACACACTAGAGGGTGTGTCAGGGTACGAAAATTAAGTAGAAAACTTACTTTCCCGTATAAACTTTCAACTCTTAACTCTGAAGGTGAAAACATGATTACACACAACTTCATTAAGTCCAATCTCGAAACTATTGTTAACCTTGAAAACACTGTCTTAAAATCAGTTCGCATTAAAATTCGTGATTTGGATACTGGAGATCTCAAAAAAGAAGATTTGTGCTTTGAAATTCAACGCATTCATACTCCTATTGAAGGAACTGATGCTTTTAATAACTTTGAACTCTTTTGTAGCGTTAATGACAAACCCCGTGTTAAAGAAGGTGAGTTCACAACTCTTGCCCTCACTTGCGACAAGTTACTCGACATCCTCAAAAAAACCAACTTTATTAAATGGAAAACTTTCTCTCTCGAAGTTTCATAATAAAGTTATAATGTAAACAGAGGCGAAGAATCCATTTTTGAGTTTCTTCGCTTTTTTTGTCTCAATCGATTAATCTGTATGAATCAAGAATCGTTACAAATTGAAACCCAAGAACTCATGTTCTGGCACGATGAGCGTGGACTTCATTTTCATCGTAATTATCAATTCAAAAATAAATTGACTATTCTATTTATTATTGGATTTATGCTTTTTTTTATGTGTGGAATCATCGGTTTTTTATTGATATCTCGTCATATCTCAACCGAATCTAATCCGCCATTCATATTTACGATATTTTCTCTCCTAATTTCTATTATTATGTTACTTGTCCCGTTATTTACGATTCGTATGCTATTCGGAGAGCTTTTTTCTTATCAGGCACGTTTTTCGCCTAATAAATTTCAAGTTTGGAATTTTATGAATAACAAGGTTGTTCATTTTGAAAACGAAAAATTTATCCTAACCTTAGGGCTTTTTTCAACGCGAACAGGTTATCATATTGAGTGCAAAATAGATGCAACAAACGCTGAAAAAGAGTGTTCTTTTGCAACAATACGCTTAAACGACTTTCCGTACGATCTCTCTCGCAATCGTTGTATGATTCAACGCATTCAGCGTTTAGCCGATTCCACAGGATATTTTGAGAACGTGGAAGCTTCTTTTGACGTAAATGTTATTTCCAAAGATTAAAATATTTTTAAGAAGGACGCTCGTCTACCTTTATGTTATTCAATCGACTCATCTTTTTGAGTATTGTGGAGTTCTCCACGTAGGAAATAGAAACTGTATCCCGCATAAATAGTCCAAGCTATTATCATTATCCAGCGAAGAATTTCATAAAAAATAATAGTTGTAGATGGGGTCATGCTGATATTTTGTTGAGTAATATTCCTTTGGGAGTCTATGCGGACTTCTCCTTCATAGGTGCATCTTTCCCATTTTTGTTTGACACGGTAAATTGTCTCATGACTGATACTATCTGTTTGAATCATTGAAGAATAGGAATATTCGGGATCTCGTCCAATAAAAAATTCCATAGGGTTTGTTTGGGGGAGGGTGTTGACATAATCTGGGAGTATTTGATGAGATGAAATCAAAATGCTCATGTGAAAAAAGACGGCAAGGATAATGATAAGATAATTGAGCGCTAAAATCCATTTTTTGTG
>CAZIVM010000164.1:0-3959 GCA_964542845.1 uncultured Victivallales bacterium | reverse complement strand
TGCGCGTTGGTGACAATTTTACTGGCGTTTTGTTGACGATAAATGTGTGAAAGATGCGTTACGGGACAAATCGTCGAATGAATCAAGTCGTGAAGTACACGCCCAGGCCCTACAGACGGTAACTGATCCGCATCTCCCACAAGCACCACTGTCGTGCCGGGTTGAACCGCACGGAAAAGATATGTCGCTAACGGTAAGTCCAACATCGATATTTCATCCACAATCAAAATCTGACAGGGCAATTTTTTATCTGAACCATACTCAAAAGTCCCACTCTCTGGTTGCCACTTCAACATACGATGAATCGTTGAACATACCATATTGGTGCTTTCACTCATGCGCTTAGCAGCACGCCCCGTCGGGGCAGCAAGATACACTTTCATGCGACACTGTTTTGCCCGCGCTACAATCTCACCAATCACCGTGGTTTTACCCACCCCAGGGCCACCTGTGATAATCGTTAAGGGGGAAGTTCCCACCGTATCAACGGCACTCAATTGTTCTTCACTAAAGGCAATTTTTGATATAGGAGGCACGGTTGATAGACGGCGTCCATAATGATTCTTCGCATTGGATACACGATCTGAAAGGAAGGAAAGTTCGCATTCAAGTTTGTACATTTGCGATTCATAAACACACTCTTCTTCCATGTGAGGGAGTTGTTCTCTCATCACTTTCTTTTCGTCAATCATTCGATGAAGTATTTGCTCGACATTACACGCATCTAAAGAAAGTAATTCAGCACAATAAGGCAAGAATAAACGATAGGGATAACAAGTATGCCCCTCTGCAAAAAGTTGTTTAAATGCGTAAATAATCCCCGCGCGAATTCGCACTTCACTATCACGCCCTATCCCTAAATTTTGAGCGATGCGGTCGGCTGAAAGAAATCCAATCCCATGCACTTCATCTGCTAAACGATAGGGATTTTCTTTGATTAAATCTGCAATAGCCGCGCCATATTTGATATAGAGTTTTTGACACGTTGCAGTGCCAATGCCTAGCCCATGCATAAAAATAAAAACATCGCGTTTCCCTTTTTCATTCTGCCAACTGGTTTGAATTTGTTTGACAATTTTGAGACCAAAGCCAGGAATAGAACGAAGTTTATGGGGCATATTATTCAATACATTAATAGTGTCGTCCCCAAACGTATCCACAATCATTTTGGCTTTTTTATCCCCTATCCCTTTTAACACTCCCGATGATAAATATTTACAGATTCCTTGAGGAGACGTAGGCAAGGTAAAACGAAAGGAATCCACCTTAAATTGTTTGCCGTGCTCTTTATGCGTTTCCCAACGTCCATCTGCTTCAATCTCTTCCCCTTCATGCGCGCCAGTCAATGGGCCCACAAAAGTGCACTCTCCATACTGAGATGAAATCACGCGCAATACGGCATACCCTGTGGTTGCGCTTTCATAAACAACACGGTTAATATACCCACGCACGGTCGTATCAAATAACGCGGCATCACGCTCTTCCGTCAAGGCGTCGTTAAAGAGATTTAACTCCGAAGATGCGGGATGCGCGGCAACCATAATTATAAACCTTTGACTTCTTGAATCATTTTAGCAAAAACTTCACGTTTTTTAAGTTCTGCCATACATTGTTCGTAACCGGGAGAATCCTTAGGGAAGCATTGGGAGAGTCGACGATATATGAAGTATAAAACAGGTAAAGGTTTACCATACGCCTCTTCAATGGAAGTATACACTTTAATGCAGTTGTGATAAAGAAGAACCGCGGGTTCAAACGCCCCCGCCTGAACATACATGTTCGCGGCAAGACGCATCATCTCTACCCCCTCTAACGACATCGGGAAATGTTCGCCTTGCGTTAGACGTCGTCCAGAAGAAAGCACGCCTATCTTTGCCTTTTCAAGACACTGTATTAAATCGTATTTCCCCGCATAGAGTAAATCGTTATGATGCGATGCAAACGCGTTCATATCTTCGATAAACGGCAATGCGGATAAACTATCTGTAGGGACAGATAAAATCGCTTTCGCCGCGATTGCATTCAAATTAAACGTCATTTCAGAGGTCGAATCAAGCGAAGCAAAAGCTTCATTGTTTAATAACCCTAACGCTTCTAAGGGGCGTTCTTGCATCACACGCAAATCAGCCAACAAATATTGGGCATAAAATTTTGCCGCTAATGTTGATTTTTCATCATCTAAAACAGAGATAAGAATCGTTTCTGCCTCAAGAAAATTTCCCATTTTAATCAGCACTTCTGCCATAAAAACTTGTACGGTACGTTGAGGTTGATATTGATAAAATTCGCGCGTTAATGCAATCAACATTTCTGGGGTAATATCGCCCGTGGGTTTTGCATAAAGCATCGCTGTACGAATATAACCAATATAGATACGCGTGCCTAACGCCATCACAGTATCGGAAGGTTCAGCATTTTTAAACGCTTGATAGGCAATTGTATAATGTTGAAGCGCAAGATTGGGCGATACAGCACTCAATGCGTTATCATAACACTGCATCAACATCGTATCCGTTACCATTCGATCTGATTGTGGACGCGATACATAAACCGCCACACTTACCGCGATTAAAGATAAACAAAGTAAAATGGAATAAAACGCCTGCCCCTCTTTTGGAGGAGTAGGCGTATCGGTATGAGGAACCTCAGAACTCATGAGTTTCTCAACAACTTAGTGGTGAGAGAAGATGCGTTCTGGTGCGTGATAAAGCGCAACTCCCAATTCGTTTGCACGTGCAATCACATCTGCATCTTTCAAGGATCCTGGAGGAGAAACAATCGCTTTAATTCCTGCTTTTGCTGCAATTTCAACAGCATCAGGGAATGGGAAGAAACCATCAGAAGACATCACAGCGCCTTCGATAGAGAGTTCGCCATCATATTTTTGTTTGAATTTTTCAATCGCTTGCTCAACGGCGCCGACGCGGTCTTGCTCACCAGTTCCAACCGCCAATGTTTCGCCATCTTTAACAATCACAACACCATTTGAACGGACATTTAAGTTAATATACCAAGCCGCCAAGAGGTCATCGAGTTGTTCAGGAGTTGCGAGCGTGTTACAGATTTGTTTACCCACTTTTGAGTTTTCACCGGAAGCCAAAGTGAGGTCTGCGCGCGTACGAACTGCGGTCAATAAAGGAGCCGCCATCACTAAAGAACCATCTGCAAGCACTTTCAAAGTATTCGCTGCCGAAGAGTCGTCGCCCGTATAGCGTGGAAGTTTTTTCAAATCGCCACATTGAAGAACGCGGAGATGACGATTCAATTTATATGTTTCGCCATCATTGAAAACCGCTAAAGCGTCTTCTGTATAAGCTGGGGCCACAACGCACTCATTGAATGTTGACATAATTTCACGCGCTGTATCCGCATCAACCGTAGTGTTAAATGCAATGGTTCCACCAAAAGCAGCACGTGCATCACATTTATAAGCGAGTTGATAAACTTTTTGATTAGGAGTCCCTTCGGATTGAACCGCGACACCGCAAGGATTCACGTGTTTCATAATCGCACAAGCGGGTTTGTCAAAGAACTTAACAATGTTCAACGCATAAGAGATGTCTTCAAGATTGGTTTGAGAAAGTCCATTTTTACCATTTTTAAGCGTTTTCATATCACCGATAGGGCACTCAACACCCACAGGTTTATAAAAAGCAGCGGGTTGATGGGGGTTGGTTCCATAACGTAAATCTTCGACTTTAACCAATTGGATATTCCCAAGCGTAAGTGTTTCTGGGAAGTCGCCGATATTTTTGTTGAGGTAGCTGTTGCGGTTAAGTTCTTGTTGACTCATAGGTTTCTCCTAAATTAAGGTTGTGTTTAAACAAAAGTTAACATTTATATAATATATATTCATCTCTCATAAAAACAAGCGAAATTTAATATTTAATTGAAAACGAGTTGAATTTTTCACAAAAATTGAAAAAAAATGCAAAAAAAAATTAAAAATGAAAGAATTT
>CAZIVM010000163.1:0-4023 GCA_964542845.1 uncultured Victivallales bacterium | reverse complement strand
AATCATTTTCTCCACATCTTCATGCAATAGATGATTTATTTCAACATGCTAAACAAGTAGAAATATATTTACCTAACATGCAAAAACGCGATTTCTTTGTGCAAATGGATAAGCCTATTTTTGAAAAATATCCGTCACAAACACTGTTTATGGTATCGCCGACGCATCCTTTAGAAAATTCACAGTTGGTTTTAGCACGTTTAAATACAGGCGAACTTTCACTTTTTATCTATGATTATGATTCTAAGAAATCGTTAATAACACTTAAAAAATCAGATGGGGGTAATCCTATTATCTATCGATACCATTCATCCGAAAACTTTGCATTTTTTATTTGGTCTGTTTTGTGGTGTTTGCATCCTGAAGTTCCTTATGATTCTTACATAGAATCGGAGTCATCATTTTTGCAATGTGCAGAACCGACTATTCCTTATCATGTCAACTAAAATTGAAAGAAAAAAAGATGAAACTTTGTGAAACATGGCTGTATTGGCGAGATCAAACACATTCTCCTTATTTTAACATGGCTGCAGATGAATTACTTCTTTCGTTGATGCCTGTTCTTCAGCAACCCATATTGCGTACTTATACATGGAATTGTAAATCAGTCAGTATAGGTTTTAGTCAACGCTGGGGGATAACGCCCGAAGATTATGTTTGTGTGCGCCGTCCGACAGGGGGAGGGGTTGTGTTTCATGATGTTGATTTAACGTATACTTTAGTTTTTCCTATTCAACACCCTTTAGCGAGTTGTTCTCGAGAAAAAAGTTATGAAATCATTCACAAAGCGCTTGTTGATCAGTTTAAAACACAGGGAATTCATGCCGGACTCCTCCCTGTAGGGGTAGATATAGCAGATCACTCTATGATGCAGTGTTTTATTTCACCGAGTAAGTTTGATGTGATGGATGGAGATGAGAAGTCAGCTGGAGCTGCGCAACGTCGTACGCGTGATGGGGTATTGCATCAAGGAAGTATTAAACTTTCGGTAACACATGGGAATGTCGAAAAGTTGATTGAGAATACGCTACAAGCCTTTGCGCTGGCTTTTGATGTAACCTATACAGATTGGGAACCCGATGCGCAGTTTATGGAAACATCAGAAGTTTTAGGTCAAGAGAAGTACGCATCAGAACGCTGGTCGCTCAAACGCCGTTATCCTTAATGACACTTATTTAATTTCGTCGTGCGCAACCCAACGCTCTGCACTGAAAGCAACTTCTTCAATCATTTGCATGAGTTCAGGAATTTTGGCTTCTTCTTCGAGCGCATGACGCATTTTAGCACGTGTGCAAGGGGAATCGGGTGCAAAAACAGTACAACTATCAGGCACTTGCTCTTTTGAGATTTCAAACGTGCCGATGCGCTCCGCTAATTGAATGGTTTCGGATTTATCAGCGCCAGAAAGCGGACGAATCACGACACAGGACGCCGCATCGTTAATGACGTTCATATTTGCAATGGTTTGACTCGCAACTTGTCCAACAGCTTCGCCCGTGACCAATGCTTGAATACGGCGACGTCTTGCAATTATACACGAAACACGCATCATTACGCGTCGATATAAAATAGTACGAAATTTAGGTGTACATAAATCGCGAATTTTCTTTTGGATATCATTGATATTACAAATCCACAATACACTATTTCCTTGCCAACGATCTAGAGAATTAACAAGACGTTTTACTTTTTGAACAGAAGCAGCAGGTGTGTAAGGGAAACTATCAAAGGTAACATAATGACAATGACAACCACGTTTCATCATTTTCCATGCGGCAACAGGGGAGTCAATCCCTCCACTTAACAACACAAGTACATCGTCATTACTTCCCACAGGGAGTCCGCCTGCAGCTGGATATGTATCGTACCACACAAAGGCAAACTCATCGCGCACTTCCACACCAATGGTTAAATCTGCATCATCATTAAGATTGATGGAAATTTGAGAAAAGTCAAGCTGGTTTTTGGGAAGACTATTGACAATTTTAAGTTCAAAATCGCGTGAAATTAATGGAAATTTTTTGTTGGCGCGACGCATACGGAGTCGGAAAGAGAAGGGGCGTTTGAAAAATTCACTTGCTTGACGTAACGCATTCATTGTCATTTCAATCGCAAGCGGTGTTACTTGTTCTTCTTCTGTGCCACATAACATGACAGGAGAATAAGAAACAACACCAAAAGCGCGAGGTAAACAATCATGAATAATCTTTAACTCTTCAGCATTAAAAGGTGTTTTATCTGCTTTATCAAGCCAAATACGACCGCGAACGCGATGGATTTTAACCACCAATCCTGTTTGTTTTAAGAGATAACGAATATTGTTTTCAGTTATTTTTTCAAAATGAGAGCGATTATTCCCTTTGAGTCCAATTTCATCATAACGGAGAATAATGGCATTCCATTCAGGTTCGTAAGCTTGAGTTGTCATTTAAATCTCCTTTGTTGCCGCTTGAATCATTTCGGGAAGAACGTTTTCATTTTCATAAATGGCACGGCCTACAATCGCTCCTTCAAGGTTAGGGCAATTTAAAGCACGAAGAGCTGTAATATCTTCGGGTTTACTTACACCTCCAGATGCAATAATTTGAATGTTTGGCACCGCCTCACATAAGGTTTTCATGGCTTCTAGGTTGGGGCCAGACATCATACCATCGGTTGCGATGTCCGTAAAAATGATACGCACAATACCTCGTGCAGCGAAATCTTTGGCCATATCTGTTGCTAATACACCTGAGGTTTCTGTCCAACCTGTCACAGCAACGCGACCTTCTTTGGCATCAATTCCAAGGACAATTTTTTCCGCACCATATTGAGAGATGAGTTCAGAAACAAGTTCAGGATTGCGAATAGCAACTGTACCTAAAATAATGCGTTCTACGCCTACATCAAACCACGCTTTTGCATCTTCTGCAGTGCGAATACCTCCCCCAATTTCGGTAGGGATTTGAATCGCTTTTGAAATCGCCTCTACAGCCTCTGTATTGATGGGCTTTCCCGCTTTAGCACCGTCTAAATCGACTAAGTGGAGGAAATTGCCTCCCATTTTTTCCCATTTTTTTGCCATTTCAGCAGGGAATGGGCTGAAAACAGTTTCTTGAGCGTAATCACCTTGTTTGAGGCGTACACACTGTCCGCCACGAAGATCAATTGCAGGAAAAATTTTAAACATGGGTCAATCTTTCGTTGTAGAGTATAGATTAAAAATTAAATATGTTGAATAAAATAGCGTAATAAATCAATCCCAGCATCTTGTGATTTCTCGGGATGAAACTGTGTTGCATATATTTTATCTTTACCAACCGCAGCGGTAAAAGGATGAATATAATTGCAAGTTGCAGCGACGATATTTGGATCTTTAGGTGCTACATAAAATGTATGCACGAAGTAAAAATAAGTGTTGTTAGGAAAATTAAATTGCATGGGGCATTCATGGCGAACAGATACTTTATTCCATCCCATGTGCGGGACTTTTTCTAATTTGTCTGTAGGAAAACGTTTAACAGTACCTTCAAAAATGCCGAGACCCGACACGTTAGGCGCCTCTTCACTCGATTCAAAAAGCATTTGCATTCCTAAGCAAATACCTAAAAGAGGGGTTCCGTTGGCAACCATTGTTTGAATAGGTTCTTCAAAACCACGTTCGCGAAGATGACGCATTCCGTCGCCAAAGTTTCCGACTCCAGGAAGAATAATGGCATCAAAGTTGTATAAATCTTTACCGTTTTCAACTAAAACAGGCGTTGCACCTGCTGCGATGATGGCGCGTTCTACATTGCGTAGGTTGCCCATGCCGTAATCTAAGAGAGCTATTTTAAGCATAATATTTCCTTATTTAATATTATATTTTCACACTATATAAAATACATCTTTTTGGAAAAGAATCAAGTCGAGTCGCATAAAAAACCATTTAATTTTCATGTAAAAGTAAAGAATGGAAGTTATAATTTTTGAAAAAGTTGTTATTTAATTTTATATTTTTATATGAAGCTTTGGGAAAAGGTTTGAAAAAAGTGAATACGCGTG
>CAZIVM010000162.1:0-4173 GCA_964542845.1 uncultured Victivallales bacterium | reverse complement strand
TACTTGTTTAACGTGCATAAACCATTGATTGGGTGCTCCTCCTTTATACGTTTTAGAAAGATCTTTTTTTTCAATGGTCCCCGATAAAATAAGTTTTTCACCAAATTTATTGGAGAATTTTGGCGACAATATTTCATGTGATTGCGTACAACCTATAGAAAAACAGATAAGTGTTACAACCATCAAATACTTACAAATTGTTTGCATAAATCGCTCCTTTTAATTTATAATTTTGATTCAAAACTTTGAGTATGCTGTAATAATATAAGCGTTGCTTTCAATAATTACAAATCCAATAATAATTTTTTGTTTATATTTTAAGTTTTTGCGCGCGCTGTCAGCAAATTAAATATGCGCTTCTAGAGCGTTTTCAAGATCATCGGGAAGTTCCGCAAAGAAATCAAGGCGTGTTTGTTTTTCGATTTCATCGATGGATACGCGATATTTTTCAGGGTTTGATGCTGTTTCGCCATTAGGAACAATGTATGCACGTGCAAACACGCCTCGCGTATTACGCATAACGATAATTTTAAAACACGCATCAGGAACGTTTACTTTGTGATTGAGCTTAGGAGAATTTGCATTATTGTAAATGGGGCCTGTCACAATCCATACACACTCATAACGTGCTGCAAGGTTGAGAAATTCGAGTTCTTCAATTGTTTTCCAAACCCCCGCATTCATCGTATGTTTTTGTGGGACAATGTTCGACATCAAGAACGTTTCGGACTGACCCGCTTTTCCGTAGCAACACGACATCGAAAAATTTGGCGCCATGTGCCCTCTATCGTAGCCCGAATGCGTATAATCATCGGGGCGAATTTGAGAGCGCGTGCGGGTATCTGTTTTAAAGTTGGGGCGTTTCAAGCGAGGAAGAGGTGCGGGCATATCGCGGAGTTCGTAGGCGACCCATGCTGGGTTTCCTTGATTTTCAACATATCCTACGCAAAAATATTGATTCGCCAACAACGTTATCGTGCGCTGATCATCTACGCATCGCGGACGTGATAGCGAAAAAATGGTATCTGCAATGAGATGTTCACTAACAAATTCGCGTGATCCCAATCGTAAGCAGTACGCATCTTCCAACACATCCCAAAAGCTCACTTGTTTTTCATTACACCACCAATTTTTAACAATGCGCGAAATTTCTTCTTGCTGTGTCTCTGGAAGCGTCACGTAAAACGTTGCTCCCGCCACCGTGAATAACGAGGTTAAAAAGAGCAACGTAACGAGAATCGTGGGTTGAATCAAAAAGCGTGCGATGCGGGTAAAAAAGAAGATTTTACCCACACTCACTTTGCTAGATTTGCTTGTTTTCGCTTTTGATTTTCCACGTGCCATAATCTATTTTTTTGTCAATACTTAGGCAATGATGTTGATTAAACGCCCGGGAACGCAAATCAATTTTTTAATGGGTTTGCCATCGATAATTTTTTGGACAGCGTCAAGTGATAATGCGTGTTTTTCCATGTCGGCAACATTCAATCCGTTAGGCATCATGATACGGACTTTGGGTTTTCCGCAGAGCTGAACAAGGACTTCAACTTCGTCGAGTTCCACTAATTTAGGATCAAACTTTGGCCATGGCGCATACGTCAATGTCTCATTATGACCCAATATTTCCCACAATTCTTCGCAAAGGTGAGGAGCATAAGGGGCTAAGATTTGTGTAAACGCAAGCGCAGCTTCGCGTGGCATCACTTGGAGTTTGGAGAACTCATTGGTGAAAATCATCATCTGTGAAATCGCTGTGTTGAAGTTCATCGACTCCGTATCTTCGGTCACTTTTTTAATGGTGGCATGGAGCGTGCGGAGCTGTTCGCGTGTCATCTCAATATCATCGATAGGGGTACATGCAATCATACGCCATACACGCTTAATGAACTTGTAAATTCCTTCTGTTCCTGCGGTTTGCCAAGGTTTGGCCGCATCCAATGGCCCCATAAACATCTCATACATGCGTAAGGAGTCGGCACCATATTCTTCGACGATTTCGTCAGGTGTTACCACGTTTTTAAGCGATTTAGACATCTTCGCAACAATTTGTTTGAGTTCGCGTCCATCTGTGATGTGGAAGTATTTGCCATCGCGTTCCTCAACTTCATCTGAGGGAACGAGTGAGCCTGCCTCATCTTCGTAAGCAAACGCGAGAATAAGACCTTGGTTGAAAAGACGTTGAAAAGGTTCATCTGTCGATACAATTCCTAAGTCGAAAAGCACCTTGTGCCAGAAACGACTATATAAGAGGTGTAATACCGCATGTTCTGCTCCACCCACGTAGAGGTCGACAGGCATCCAATATTTTTCTTTTTCGGGATCGAATGGTTTTTCGGTATTGTCGGGATCGATATAGCGTAAGTAGTACCAGCAAGACCCTGCCCATTGAGGCATTGTGTTGGTTTCGCGACGCCCTTTGCGTCCAGTTTTAGGGCATGTGTACTCGAGCCAATCTTCTGCATTTGCAAGTGGACTTTCCCCAGTTGCAGAGGGGTGATATGCTGAGAGTTCGGGGAGAACAACGGGGAGTTCATCTTCATCTAATAACGCAATCGTTCCGTCTTCAAAGTGAACGATAGGGAAGGGTTCGCCCCAGTAGCGTTGACGGCTAAAGAGCCAATCGCGTAATTTGTAATTGACTTTTTCTTCACCAATGCCTTTGGCTTGGAGATAGTCAATCATTTTAGCAATTCCATCACCTTTAGAACAATTATTAATAGAGAATTGTGTTTCTGTATTTTCAGAGCGGATGTATGCGCCATCCGCGGTCCAACACTCTTTGCCATCCAAGACAGCTTGTTTGACTTGTGCGCGAACTGCGGGATCTTTCCAACCTTTCACCATCTCATCTTTGGTCATACATGCAAACGCGGTATCATCGGGCGCGCCTGCATCCGTGTTGGGTTCCATAATACATATAATAGGTAAATCGAACTTTTGGGCAAACTCAAAGTCGCGCGTATCGTGCGCAGGTACGGCCATAATTGCACCTGTACCGTAACCGGTTAAAACGTAGTCGGCAATCCAAATGGGAATGGCGTTTCCATTGACAGGGTTAATGCCGTATGCGCCGGTAAATACCCCTGTTTTTTCTTTGGCAAGTTCCGTACGTTCTAAGTCGCTTTTAAGCGCAGCTTGACGCATATATTCTTCTACCGCCCCCATTTGTTCAGTCGTTGTGATTTTTTTAGCAATGGGGTGTTCGGGTGAAATAACCATATAGGTTGCCCCAAATAAGGTGTCGGGGCGTGTGGTGTAAACGCGGAGTTTTTCATCATGACCTTGTACTTCAAAATCAACTTCGGCTCCTGTTGAACGTCCAATCCAGTTGCGTTGCATCTCTTTGATCCCTTCGGGCCAGTTTAAATTGTCGAGACCCGCAAGAAGACGTTCCGCATACAATGGAATGCGTAATTGCCACTGTTTTAATCCTACTTTACGCACATTTTTGGTGCCACATTTTTCGTGTGAACCATCATTAAGCACCTCTTCGTTGGCACAAACTGTGCGACAATGATCACAGAACCACACCTTGGCTTCTGCAAAGTATGCAAGACGGAATGGACGACGATATTCTTCAATCGCTAATGCACCTTGAGACACAATATCTGCAGGAATTTCGAGTTCGGAAATGGGACGTCCCTTTTGAAGTGTTTCATCAAACCAAGTGTCGTATAAACGCGTAAAAATCCATTGCGTCCATTTATAATATTTTTGATCTGTGGTGTTAATTTCACGATCCCAGTCATAACTCAAACCTAAACGTTTGATTTGACCCCGAAAGGTATCGCAGTTTTGTTGGGTTGTAATTGAAGGATGCGTCCCTGTTTTAATTGCGTATTGTTCGGCGGGAAGTCCGAAAGCATCCCAACCCATGGGATGGAGAACATTGAAACCGCACATGCGTTTGAATCGACAATAAATGTCGGTGGCAGTATATCCTTCTGGGTGACCCACGTGGAGTCCTGCGCCAGAGGGGTAGGGGAACATGTCTAAAACATAGAGTTTGGGCATATCCAAAAGATCTAAAGTTTTGAAAGTTTTATGGGTATCCCAGTAGGCTTGCCATTTGAGTTCGACGGAATTGAAATCGTATTCGATATCGCGAGTAGGAGTTGTCATTGATGCACCTCATGTTTTATAGATTATATTTAAAATAAATTCATTATATTA
>CAZIVM010000161.1:0-4183 GCA_964542845.1 uncultured Victivallales bacterium | reverse complement strand
ATAAAAATGGAGATTTGACACTATTTTAAGATATGGCTTGATTTTTATAGTTTGAGATGTATAGTAAAACATCGTTTTTAACCACTTTAAATATATAAGGAATTGTTTATGACTCTTCTTGGAACAGCCCTCACCCCATCGGCAATCAAAGTACTCTTATTAGGTTCAGGCGAACTCGGCAAAGAAGTTGCGATCGAAATGCAACGTTTAGGCGTTGAAGTGATTGCAGTCGACTCCTATCCCAACGCCCCAGCGATGCAAGTGGCGCATCATAGCCATGTGATTAGCATGTTAGATGCACAAGCGCTTCGCCAAGTTATCGAACTTGAAAAACCCAATTACATTGTCCCTGAAGTCGAAGCGATTGCAACCACAGAACTCATCGCATTAGAAAAAGAGGGATACACCGTAATTCCACGCGCTGAGGTAACCTATCTCACCATGAATCGTGAAAACATTCGTCGATTAGCTGCAGAAACCTTAGGAATCCCCTGCTCAAAATATAAATTTGCAGAGACCTATGAAGATTATAAAAATGCGATTGGCGAAGTCGGTATGCCTTGTGTGATTAAACCCATCATGAGTTCATCAGGACACGGTCAATCTGTCGTCAAAACCGAATCCGACATTGATCGTTCATGGAAAATTGCTCAAGAAGAAGGGCGTTCTGGTGCAGGAAAAGTGATTATTGAAGGGTTTGTTAAATTTGATTATGAAATTACCCTTTTAACCGTACGTCATGTTGGCGGAACTACATTTTTAGAGCCGATTGGACACCGTCAAGTCGATGGTGATTATCAGGAGTCGTGGCAACCCCAAGCGATGTCTGAAATCGCATTAGAAAAAGCGCAACATATCGCAAAGCAAATCACAGATGCCTTAGGCGGTTTTGGTATTTTTGGTGTCGAAATGTTTATCTGTGGTGATGAAGTTATTTTTAGCGAAGTGAGCCCACGACCACACGACACAGGAATGGTAACTTTGATTTCTCAAGATCTCTCAGAATTTGCGCTCCATGCACGTGCAATTCTCGGACTCCCCATTCCTAATATTGCTTTTCATGGCCCTTCAGCTTCTAAGGCGATTGTCGGTGATGGGGTCTCCCAAGCGATTGGATTTAAAGGATTACCCGAAGCACTCCAACGCCCCGATACCAATATCCGTCTTTTCGGCAAACCGGAGATTAAAGGACACCGTCGTTTAGGGGTATGCCTTGCCCGTGGCGTCGATATTGAAGAGGCGGTTCAAAAAGTGATGGAGATGCGCGAAAAAATCGAAGTTACATTTTAATTTAGACAAAAATAAAAAAGTGATTTGAAATTTAGCAAAGTCGATGTAAATTATAATTGTAATTCTTACAGAATGCGTTAAATTTCAAACTTAAATTTACCAACAAAACCAGAAGAAAGGTTCAGAACATGAACTTAAAAGATCTTAAAGAAAAAAATCTCAAAATTGGGATGTGTGTTTCAGGTGGACTCGATAGCAAAACGGTGACTAAACGTTTTAAAGAAGAAGGTTTAGACGTTGTTTGCTTTACAGCTGATGTGGGTCAACCCGACGAAAAAGATATTACCGATGTTCGCAAAAAAATGGATCCTTGTGGCGTAGAAACTGTTATCGTAGATGTCAAAGAGGATATGGCAGTGGCTTGTTTTGAAGTGATTAAAGCCAACGCTTCTTATGATGGCGGATACTGGAATACAACAGGAATCGCGCGCGCTGTAACGGTTCGTGGATTGATTCCTGAAATGAAAAAACGTGGCGTTCAAGTCTTAGCACACGGAGCAACAGGTCGTGGAAACGATCAAATGCGCTTCGAACGTTATACCACAACGCTTGCACCTGATATGAAAGTCTATGCCCCATGGCGCGACGCTATTCTCCTCGAACAATTCCCGGGTCGTACACAAATGGCTGACTATTTAGGCACATTTGGTATTCCTGCTGTCATCGGGATGAAGAAAAAATACTCTACCGATTCTAACCTCGCAGGATTGAGTCATGAAGCGGAAGACTTAGAGTCAATGGAAACCTCCATGTTAATCGTGGAGCCCACCATGGGCGTATGGCCCAAAGATGCCCCAGAACAAGAAGAGACTTTTACCGTACGTTTTGAAAAAGGACACCCCGTTGCGATCAACGGCGAAAAATTAAGTCCGCTTCAAATCATGCAATTGGTCAACACGATTGCAGGTCGTAATGGAATTGGTCTTTCACACGCACTTGAAAACCGTATTATCGGAACAAAGAGCCGTGGCGTATATGAAGCACCTGGAATGACCCTCCTTTCACAATGTTTACAATATGTTTATCAAGCAGTATTGGATCGTCGCTCTACCGTTTTATACAACCAACTTTCTCGCGTGATTGCAGATCAAATCTATGATGGTCGTTACTTTGACCCTGTGACAACAGCGGCGATGGCGGCAATCAACGTGTTTGCAGAAAAAGCAAACGGCACCGTGCAAGTCAAGCTCTACAAAGGAAATATCTTCTTTGGAAGTCTTACCGACTGCCCAGCGATGATTTACAATGAGGCCGACTCTTCCATGGAAGAAAGTAATGGTCTTAACCCTGTAAGTTCACAAGGGTTTGCCGATATTCTCGATGTCGAGTGCTTAGCGTTAGCGCGTGCAGGATGGATTCGCGATAGCATTTTGTAATCCTAATCTTACATTGTTTTATTTAGAAAGGCTGTACGGAGAGAATACAATCTGTGCAGCCTTTTGCTTTGTTAAACTCAATACTATAAGGAAATATTATGATTCAAGCTTCTAAAGGATTGCGTCTCTCCATTGGAATCTACGGGCGACGCAATGTGGGTAAATCGTCGCTATTGAACACCGTGACACGTCAGAGTCTAGCGATTGTTTCAGACACCCCAGGCACGACCACCGACCCTGTCGAAAAAGCGATGGAACTCCTCCCCATTGGCCCTGTCAATTGGATTGACACCGCTGGCTTAGATGATCTCGGTGATTTAGGAAATCAGCGTATCGAAAAATCGCATCAAACGATGCAACGTGCTGATATTGCCATTCTCGTAACAGATGGGGTATGGGGCAGCGATGAAGCCAAAATTCTTACTCAGTTAGAAGCCTTTAAGATTCCTGTTATTCTCGTTTCAAACAAATGCGATATTAAACCCGTTGAAAATACCCCACTTCCCGAAATTGCACACTTGCACAAAATACCTTTAGTCGCATTTTCAGCTAAAGATAAAATTGGCGCACAACAACTCGTTGATGAGTTAGTCAAAGTGACGCCTGACTCCTTTTGGGCACAACGTCCCATCGTGGCAGACATTCTCCCTGAGAACAGTACCGTGGTGTTGGTCATTCCCATCGACAAAGAGGCACCACGGGGTCGACTCATCTTACCACAAGTCCAAACTATTCGTGATTTACTTGATGGAGATCACCATGTTTATATCATTAAAGAAAACCAAGTGAAAGATGCTTTAAACAACCTAAAAACACCCCCTGCCCTTGTGGTGTGCGATTCACAAGTCTTTCATTTGATTAAAAATGATGTGCCTAACGACATTGCGTTCACCTCTTTTTCGGTGCTTTTTGCCAGATTTAAAGGCGATTTAGATGCCTTTATCGAGGGAACGCGTGCTATTCGTACACTCAAACCGGGTGATAAAGTATTGATTGCCGAAGCCTGTACACACCATCCAATTGGTGAAGATATAGGAACCATTAAAATTCCGCGCGCGCTAAACAAAATCGTAGGTGGAGAACTCCAATTCGATCATGCACAAGGACACGATTTACCTGCAAATCTTGACGAATATAAACTTTTGATTCATTGCGGGGCGTGTACGTTCAACGCCAAAGAGGTCATGACCCGTATTCGCATTGCACAAGCGCATCATATCCCCGTCTCTAACTACGGTCTTGCACTTGCATATTGTGCAGGAATATTTGAGCGCGCAGTCGCTCCATTTGTTTCATCAAATGAAGTTTAAAAAAAATTTGATAAAGCCCCATCAAAGGACATCTCAAAAACGAGATGTCCTTCTTTTTTTTAGAGTCGTTCAATATACAAAATATATTCTTCTTCTAACATTGAATCGGGGTTATACCCTTTTATTTTTCCTATTCGTTTTTTCTTATTTTTTAATGTTTTGAGGTTTACCCACGTTGAAAACTCAATCGTAGATAATTTCGTAATA
>CAZIVM010000160.1:0-4190 GCA_964542845.1 uncultured Victivallales bacterium | reverse complement strand
TTCATTCAGCAGGACTATGCAATGTTAGACATGATGAATATATAGCGATTTTTGAATTAGAATTTGTAGAAACAACAGATATTGAAACCTATAGTCAACCCTATCCGCAACGCTCATATAGTCATAACGGCACCATGAGAGATCTTAACCTAATTCTATATTATCTTGTGGTGAAATATACAGAAAAATAGGGATGAGTATCTTATAATGATAGAAGTCGACGAGAGAGTGGACTATGAATCTAAGAATAAGCGTTTTTAATCAACAAAAGTATAGTCGAAACCCGCATGAGTTGACATCATTTGTTAAACTAAAAACAAGCTTATTCTATCTCATCCTTAAAATTTGATTTCCAGTTGCCAAACTGCACATTTTTATTGTAAAAATCATAGCCCCATCCCATCAACAAACCCGTTGAGGAATCAAAACAAACAGGCGTACACTCTTCTTGCGTTACACTCCCATCGCGCCACACGGTTTGGGTATAATACCACCACACATAAGGGGTTCGCGCAAAAAGTCCTTTCCCTTGATGAGACTCCCCCATCACATGACGCACTTCATCTTGGGTCATACCCACTTTAAGGTGTTGTAGATTTTCGATATTTTGATTTGCGGGCGGATAATATTCAAAGCGCGGCGGAAAGTGGTCAAAGTTACATGCAGAAGCAAACAAAACCAATGAGAAACAGATCAAAGAAAAAGTTAAATTACGATAAGTCATACGAACACCTTGGGTTACAAGCTAAGTTTATATTTTTGCATAATCAGTTGCATATCATCAGGGACGGGGGAAGAAATCGACTTCATCAATTGGGTTTGCGGATCCCTAAACTGAAGTTCCGCGGCGTGTAACGCTTGACGTGGCATCTCCAACATCTTCAAATCCAACGCACTGAGTTGATCCGAAATAAACTTTAAATAAAAATGATCATTAATTCCATAAAGTTTATCACCAATCAAGGGGAAGCCTAAACTACAAAGGGTTGCGCGAATTTGATGGAGTCGGCCCGTCACCGGCTCGGCGCGCACTAACGAACATTTTTTTGAAAAAGCTATCGGTGTTAAAATAGTTTCGCACGCTTCAAAATCGAGTTCATCTTTGGGTGGTTTTTCCGCATAAGCACGTTTTTTTCGCACAGGACTTGTGGGATGCTTAAACAAAAAACCTTTCGCATGAATCGGAGTTTTAAACGCACCCACCACCAAAACATAATAGACTTTCTTTGCATCATCACGCGCCATTGCATCGACATACGTCGAGGCAAAACCCGACTTCGCACACAACACTACGCCAGAAGTCTCGCGATCAAGACGTGTTACAATATGCAAATTTCCATAACGCGGTTTTAAAATATTCCAAAGCGTATTGTTAAAATAAATGCCACTCGGATGACAGGGCAAATTCCCACTTTTTTGAATCGCAACGATCTGTTCATCCTCTTCCAAAATACGAAGATTTGCATCCACATTCGGTTCAACTACATCGTCGGGTGGCATAAACGCAATGGTATCGCCCGGATTCAAAATGCGCGAAGCACGCACAGGGGCATCGTTCAAGCGGATGTTGCCCGACTCAATCAACTTTTGCCATTGGTGTCGACTCTGATAACTAAACCTTTGTGTTAAATAGACATCGAGGCGTTGGTCCGCATCATCAGGGCGAACCACGCTTCGAATAATACGTTGTGCAGAAGCACTCTCAATCATTCAGTGATTCCGTGAAGTTGACGACAGGCTTGAAGCGTGTTTTTCATCAACATGGCAATGGTCATCGGTCCAACACCGCCAGGAACTGGCGTGATTTTTGAGGCGACTTCTTTCACTGCATCAAAGTCGACATCCCCGACAATCTTATATCCACGAGGACGCTCAGGCGCATCGACACGGTTAATCCCTACATCAATAACCACTGCACCGGGTTTAACCATATCTGCCGTGACAAAGTTTGCCTTGCCAATCGCGGCAATCAAAATATCAGCTTGACGTGTCATTTCAGGCAAGTTCTTTGTGCGAGAATGACAGCAAGTGACTGTCGCATCCGCACCCTTCCCTTTTTGAACCAACAACGCCATCATCGGTTTACCCACAATATTAGAACGACCTAAGATCACCGCATGCTGTCCGCAAGGATTAACCCCAGCGCGTTCAAGTAATACCATCACACCTGCGGGTGTACAAGGAACAAATGCATCTTTCTCCCCTTGTAACATTTTTCCCACGTTCACTGCGTGGAAACCATCCACATCTTTGCGAGGATCAATATGCGCAATCACGGCCATTTCATCAATGTGCTTAGGGGGGGGAGATTGAACCAAGATTCCATGAACTTCAGGATTATTGTTCAATTCAGTAATTAAATCTAACAACGCCTCTTGAGTGGTATCTGCAGGCAATTCATACTTAAATGAAGCAATGCCCAATTCTAAACATGTTTTAGACTTTGTCCCTACGTAAACCGCAGATGCAGGATCGTTTCCAACTAAAACAACTGCTAAGCCGGGTTGAATATTTTTAGCCTTGAGAGCTGCTACTTCTTCTTTCACTTCCGCTAAAACTGAAAGTGAAACCGCTTTTCCGTCGATAAGTTCTGCTGTCATTTTTTTGAATTTCCTTTGAATTGTTGAAAAATGGTGTTATATTTAAACAAGTTAACAATTTAATATAACCCCAAAAATGAGATTTTCAAATTAATTATGCGTCTTCTTGCATGGAATATTGCTTATGGAACAGGTGGCCCCCAAAGTTTTACGGGGCAAGTGGCACGTTTACACAATTATTTGTGGACGTCGCCTATGCACATACGCAACATCACTCGCACCATTAAACATGCGAAGCCTGATATTACGGCGTTAATCGAAGTTGATATGGGATCGTGTCGTTCACGATTTATCAACCAAGCCGAATACGTCAGCGATGCACTCGGTCATCAATGGATTGGAGATAGTAAATATGGGGTCGGGGCTCTCAGTCATAAAATCCCCATCTTACGCAAACAAGGCAATGCTGTCATTTCTTCTCTTAACATGACACCGAATAATCACTACCTTCCTAAGGGGATGAAAAAATTAGTGATAGATGTTGATTTTGAACAGTTTAGACTCATCGTTGTCCATCTTGCCCTCACCCGCAAAACGCGCGAACATCAACTTCTCATTCTAACAGAACTCCTTCCCCGTGATAAACCGATGATTATTTGTGGCGATTTCAACACACTTTCAAGAAGTCCTGAACTTATTGAGTTTAAACGCAAACTCGAACTCTATAGTTTTAATAAATCGTTTGAACCCACATTTCCTGCGTTTGCACCCGAAAAAGAACTCGATTATATTATCGCATCGCATTCCATCAAACTCGAAAAATTTAAGATTATACGCTCAAAAGATTCTGACCATTTACCGTTATTGGCCGACTTTACGCTTTAGATTTTGATTTACGCTTAGTGGATGTATTTTTGGTTGAAGTTTGTGTTTTGCGTGAAGTGCGTTTTTCTTCGCTTTTAACAGATGAAAGTTGATCGGTCATACGCATGGATAACAAAGCAAAATTTCCCGCAAGATTTACACGTTGGGCAATAACATCTGGAGGGACTTGTAAATTACAATATGAATAATTCCAAATCGCTTGTATTCCAGCACTTATAATAATATCAGCCACCACTTGCGCCACCCGTGTTGGCACACATAATATTGCTAACCGTATCCCTGAAGTTTCAACAAACTTTTTAAGTGAAGCAATATTATAAACAGGTTTATTATGATTCATCGTTCCAATTTTTTTAGGATCAATATCAAAAGCAGCTCGAATATTTAATCCATAATCTAAAAAACCTTCATACCCTAAAAGCGCAGTCCCCAAAGATCCCGCACCAATAAGATAAGCATCAGTTGTAGCTTCCCACCCCAAAAAAGATTCAATTCTTTCAATTAATTTTAAGACGATGTAACCGACGCGAGGTTCCCCTTTTGCCCCCGTCATTTCCAAATCTTTTCGTATCACAATAGGTTCAATATCAAGGAGTTGAGACAACTGCGTTGTTGACACACTTTTTTGTCCATCATTCGCTAAGACGCGAAGTTCGTGAAGATAAAAAGGGAGTCGTTTAATTGAAGGGGATTTGTTGATTTTCATAACTATTTTCTCCTAGATATGTTAAATTATAGTATATATAATATAATCCCCTCAAAAAG
>CAZIVM010000159.1:0-4199 GCA_964542845.1 uncultured Victivallales bacterium | reverse complement strand
GTCAATTAAAGATGAAGTACTCTTCGATTTGTCGGTGGACACCCCCAATGATACATTAACCGTTAAAATGGAAAATATAGCCTGTCCTACTAAAAATAGGGATTTGGGAATATTAAAGACCATCGCAATTTTTGGCCCTAATGCATCAGGAAAAACTACATTAATTCAGGCAATTGAAGCACTTCAAGATGTCGTTTTGACATCCCGTCGAAATGATTTGGTAGATGAAATTATTCAACACACACCTTTCAGATTAGATTCTGAGTCAAAGCTTGCTCCAACTGAGTTTTCGATAGAATTTATTAGTGCAGATAACGTTAGATACATGTATGAAATCGCATTTTCTGCGACAACGATTTTTTCTGAAGCGTTAGCATTTACAACCAAAACAAGATTTAACACTATTTTTTCACGATGTAATCTAACAGGACAAAATAAGTGGTTTGCGAAGAAATATAAAGCTCTTTTTGAAAACATCTCTTGCCTTCAAAATCAATCGTTATTGAGCGTTATTGCAAACACTCAAAATGCGCCTCAAGAAATAAAAAATGCATACATATATTTTAAGAATCATCTTGTTTTCTTCCCTTATAACAGTTGGTCTATCAACGCAATTGATAAAAATCCAGTTTATCAAAAAATATTAAAGACATTGCTCGCATGTGCGGATACGGGAATTACGGGACTAAATATCAAAGAGGTCGATGCATCTCAAATTTCATTTCCTCCTCATGTACCTGAAATTGTGAGAAAAAGAATTATAGAACGTGAAAGTATTCACCATGAGTTCTTTCATAATGGATCAAATGAAGTATTTGAAAAAAACGAGGAATCCGCTGGAACCCAACGGTTATATGATTTAGCCCCTTTCTTAATTTTAGGAACATCTAAACATCAAACAATTTGTATTGACGAGATTGACTGTCGCCTACATCCCCGGATTGTAGAGATGATTATTCAAATATTCAACGATCCTTTGATCAACACAAGCAACGCACAACTTATTTTTACAACGCATAATACTTCACTTATGAGTGAAGAGCTTTTTCGCAAGGATCAAATCTATTTTACACAAAAGAATCATTTAGGCGAAACAGAACTTTATTCGATCGCTGATTTTCAAGAGGAGATTTCAGACGATGATTCATTTGAAACATGGTATCGCGGTGGTCGATTTGAAGCGACGCCTCGAATCAATTATAATCTATTTAGGAAAACCTTGATGGATAACATTAAGCAAATTGGTGACAACAATGAGTAAGTCGCAAAAACTCCGCAAAACACGCAAGCCTAGAAATATTGCGCCACAGTTTATTATCCTTACAGAAGGAGAAAAAACGGAGGTGAATTATATTAAAGGTTATCTTAAACATAAGGGACACCGCGATATTGATATCATTGTAAACAAAGGTGATAAAAATTCGCCTCACGAAATGCTTGAAGAGATGAAAAAGAGGAAAAAGAGCGATAAAGATCAATGTTGGCTAGTTTTCGATCGCGATGGGCACGTCAAAATACCAGAAACATTTAATGAAGCACGAGCTGCCAATATTCATATAGCATTTTCAAGTATTTGCTTTGAAACATGGATTCTCCTTCATTATAAGTATACTTCCGCTCCATATATTTCGTTTGATGCGTTAAGTTCAGCAGAACTCAAGGATCTTATTCCGAACTATGAAAAATCATTGCATAATATTTTCGATATTGCGAATCAGGGCGGGAGCGGATTAGAAAAGGCAATACGTCATGCGAAACAATTGATTAATGATCAACTGACGGGGAATCCAAATGCGCCTATTCATACATTAAATCCGTATACGGATGTTCATGTTCTACTTGAGCATATTGATGCCTTTTTTGCTAACAAACAAAACTTAAACGCATAGGAAGATAAAATATATGAATATTGAAAAATTGCGAGAAAAACTCATGACGAAGTTGAAGGAACTCTTTCAACTCGATCAGCCCGATCTCGATTTTGGATTTTACCGCATTATGCATTTGAAGTCCAAAGAGGTCAACACCTTTTTGGAGTCGACACTCCCACAGATCATTGCCGACGCCTTTCAAGGGGTGTCAGCTCAGAATGTCGAGGCACTTCATACAAACTATTTAAAAGCGCTTGAAACAGCCAAAGAATTTGGAGCGGCTGTTCCTGAGGAAGCCCCCGCTGTATTAAAGGCGAAAGCTGCACTAGAGGCCGCGAAGAACACGGCAAATGATGAAGCGCAAATTTACGATTATTTGTATCGTTTCTTTGAGCGTTATTATGACAAAGGGGATTTTGTGTCGTTGCGTTATCTCGCACGTGAAACCGATCGTAAAGCAAAGCCGTATGCTGTCCCTTATAGTGGGGAAGAGGTGATGCTTCACTGGGCGAATGCGGATCAATATTACATTAAGAGTGCGGAAAACTTCTCTAAGTTCACGGTAGACTTAACACAAGCAAAAGAAGTGCAGGCGCGCGCGAACGAACCCCAACTCTTTGCCGATCTCCCCAACACGCCTCTCAAGGTACATTTCCAAATTGTGGATGCGGCGGAAGGGGTACACAATAATGTGAAGTCGACAGATGAACGCTTCTTTATTCTGTCGGCAGAGACGCCGTTGGATTTACCCGACACTCCCAATGCGGAACTCACCCTTAATTTTGAATATCGCACGGATCATGATAAAACAGGCACATCGGGTGTTTGGCAAAAGAAACGCAATGCGGAGGCGTCGCTTAAGATTCGCGAACTCCTTCAATCTTGGGCAGATAGTCTTGATGATGAATATGCGTCTCATCCGATGCACCGTTATCTTGAGATTCTTTCATTTCCGATCCCAACTGAGAAAGAGAAGGATCGCGTGCTATTAGATCGTTACCTCACACAATTTACCGCCCGTAATACTTCCGATTATTTTATTCACAAGGATTTAGGGGCGTTCCTCAAGCGCGAACTCGATTTCTATATCAAAAATGAGATTATGAACCTTGATAATATCGATTCAGCAGAAGTCCCTGCGGTTGAATCATACTTACTTAAACTCAAGGTGCTTCGTCGAATTGCTACACAACTCATTACCTTCTTAGCGCAACTTGAAAACTTCCAGAAAAAACTCTGGCTTAAAAAGAAGTTTGTGACCCAATGTGATTATTGCATCACCTTGAACCAAATTCCAACCGCGTTTTATCCTGCGATTTTTGCCAATAACGACCAGCTCCAACACTGGAAAAATCTCGGCATTATTTCAAATATTAATTCCGACTACGGTAAGCTTGAATTTACCTTTAATGGTCTCAACCATCACGTTATCATGGAGGGCGACACCCTCCGTATTCAGACCCATTTCGAAGGCAAAAAAGAGGGCGAACTTATAGATTCGCCATGCCCCCAAGATGTCGATATCATTCAAACGTTCGGTCAACTCATGGTCGACACCTACTATTTCGATCCCAGCACAAAAGCCAAACTCCTTGCCGCTATCGACAACCTCGACGAACAGTGTAACGGACTCCTCGTTCATTCTGAAAATTTCCAAGCCCTCAACCTCCTCCAAGAGCGGTACCGAGAACAGGTCAAATGCACCTACATAGACCCCCCTTATAACACGGGAAGCGATGGCTTTATCTACCGCGATAACTATCAACACTCATCCTGGATGTCCATGATGTACGATAGACTAGTTTCTGCAAAAAAATTAGGCAATAAAAAAAGCTTATTATTTTTTAATATTGATGATATTGAGTACATTAATATTACTCTACTTTGTAATTTAATTTTTGGTGAAGAGGCAAATATAGGACCAATAATACAAAACAAAATGAACGCAAAAGGTGACACCGCAAACATACAAAAAAATCATGAATTTATAGGAGTTTATGGGTGTATTCCTCCTATTGGCGGAGATATGATTATTAGAAAAACATTACGTGAAAAAGAAGTTTTTACAACGAATGAAGGGTCCTTTTATCTCAATGATAGTATTACAACTCGTGGCGATGGAGGAACATTGAATTCGCGTCCTAACTTAGGGTATTCTATTTATTATAATCCAATAACATTAGATAAAATTGCTGTTAAAGATTACGATATAAGCAAAGCAACTATATCAAATGATGAAAGCGAAATTTACACAGATCAAAAGGACTTAACAAAAAAAGGTTATTCAATTATACGCCCCCCAAAGGTTAGAGGTAAACTTGGTTGTTG
>CAZIVM010000158.1:0-4300 GCA_964542845.1 uncultured Victivallales bacterium | reverse complement strand
CAACACTACACTTATTCAACATATACAAGTGTAGTATAATACAAATAAATAATATCATATCGTAAATATTCAACCAACCTTGTAAAGAAAGAAGCCCCATGGAAGCACTCTTTATCCAACAAGTTGAGAAACTTGAACACCACCACTTCCTAATCATGTATTGGGCAGCGGAGGCAGAAGATTTGAATATCAAATATAATATTACCAATTTATTTGATGATTTGAAAGATGCAGGGATCACACGGACAAAACAAAGTGCAACTGCTTATGTGGAATCTCTCGAAATGTTATGTTTTATCGAATTAAAAGATGAAAAGAACCGTAAAAATATCTATATCACAGAATATGGTGCTATAGCATTACAAAAAATTCTCGAAATTAAAAGTTATAAAACCAAAAAATCCAGATTTATTGGAGGTCAAAAATGAGTATCGGAATCGGTGGCGCAGGTAGTAAACTCGCAAGTTTATTAGATAATGGTCAATGTACGATTGTCAATGTATCAGAAGCTGAGATGGGCAAAGTTGAAGCCGCTAGCAAACTCTTAGCGGTATCTCACTCAACACGTGGTCAATTTAAAGGTGCGGGCAAAAATCCAGAAATTGGTAAACTTGCATTCATTCCTATTTGTGATGAATTAAGCGAGTTAATTCGTGGAAACCTTGTCATTACCGCATCTGGTGGCGGATCAGGAAGTGGAATCACAACCGTTTTGCTTGAACAAATATCCAATTCTGAAAATATTCCCATGCAAGATAAAACGATGTTTGCATTTGTTTTACCTTATATTAATAGAGAAGGAACAGAGTTTGTTGAAAATACAGTATCTTTCCTTGAAACCCCCGTTTCTGATGCGATTGACTCAGGAAACACAGGTAATATTTTCTTATTCTCAAACCGCGTAAAGTTTGAAGGAAGAATAGCTGAATCTGAATTCAATAATATGATGATCAACGCCTTCAAATCCTTTTTAGATATCCCATTCAAAGGCGATCGAATGAAACTCTTAGATGGTCATATTGATCATCAAGACTTCAATGTATTTAAAACCAAACCTTACTTCAATCACTTTACAATGTTTGATTACAATCCATCGGAGAGCTTTGCTAATCAACTTTCGATGTACTGGAATCAACTCTTACTTGCACCAGAAACAGCAATCGAAGCCTTATTCTTACTCGAAGTTCCCACCGAAGAAGAAGCAACTCACCTTTACCCTATCTTAGATCATTTTGCTGAAGATGATGTCACCCCAATTTATGGCGTTGTTTTAAATCCGGAATTAACCAAACCTCGTGTATCTGTTTCGATTCTTTATTCACGTAAACCCGCAGAATTAGTCAATGATTTCAAAACGGTTGCTGATAATCGCACCCGCAAACAACTCAAGAAAACGTTAGATCAGTACGTACGCGTTGAAACAAAGCCCTTAGACATAGGAAAAGAAGTTAAATTGATTACTGAGCCACCTAAACCTAAAGAAGGCGAATTAGGCATTCAAACAGAAACCAAAGCGCCGTTTGAAGGTGAGGGCGACAAAGTTCTTGATATCCTCAAACGTTTGAAAAAACTTAAATAATGAAATTTGAAACCATTCAAAAAGCATTAAATTTATCCCCCCTCCCAGTTGAAGGGGGATTTTTTTATCGTTTCTACACGTCAAAAGATAAAGTAGATAGTGAAACAGAGAGACATTGTGCGTCTGCCATTATGTACGCGATATCGAATAAACAGCACTCGGACTGGCACCGACTCACCGTTGATGAAATATGGAGTCATCAAGGAACTTCTACGGCAATACAAATTTTAGTGTCGCCATCTGGTGATATTGAAATTCGCAAATTAGGTTTAAATATAGAGGAAGGTCAACTTCCTGTAAGTGTTATTCCTGCGGGCTACTGGCAAACAACGCGTTTAATGACCCCTTCAGAGGATGCCTATGCGTTATTTTCAGTGGTGGTGCCTGAGTTTACTGAAGAGTGTTTTGAGCCTTCTCATGATTTAGAGATGATTCAAAGGTTTCCTGAGTTAAATGAAGTTCTTCATGGTTTGTCTCTATAATATATAACTTTTTAAAAGGTAAATATATTATTATTAAGGGGTGTTAATAGTGTTGATAAGTTTATAACATTTTGATTTAATGGAGTTTAAGTATTGTTTGAATTGTTGATGGATTTGTGGGTGAAGTGAAAGCTTTTAAATGACACAGTTCATTGACAATGTTATTCAAAAAGATATTATCAAGGTTATTAACAGATTTAATGTTTGATTTTTTAGCTTTGCGATTGAAAATAAGAGACATCGCATTATATTAATGTAAGTTGAAAATTAACCCTTATATGGATGGTGAATATGGAAAAGAAAACTAAACGTCCCGATTGGGATACTTACTTTATGAATATTGCGCATGTTGCTGCCACGCGTAGTAATTGTTGTCGACGTCATGTAGCCGCGGTGATTGTGAAGGATCATCGTATTATTTCGACGGGATATAATGGCACGCCTCGTGGGATTAAAAATTGCGATGAAGGGGGATGTCCGCGCTGTAATTCGGATGTAGCTTCTGGGCATAATTTGGATTTATGTATTTGTTCACATGCGGAAGAGAACTCTATTGTACAGGCGGCGTATCATGGTATTTCGGTGAAGGATTCGACGCTTTATACGACCTATTCTCCTTGTTTACTTTGTGCAAAAATGATTTTGAATGCAGGAATCAAAGAGGTGGTTTTTGAGGATCGTTATTCGATTGACGAGATGTCGGGGAAGATGTTAAAAAAGGGTGGGGTCATATTGCGTCAACTTCAAGTTGAAAAAGAGGTGTAAAGTGCTAAAGAAACAACCTTTGTTTGCCAATGGTAAACGTGTTCATTTTGTGGGGATTGGTGGTGCTGGAATGTTTCCGATGGCATCTATTTTGGCGCAGAAAGGGTGTGTGGTAACGGGATCAGATTTGGAAGCGTCTATCAATACAGAGACTTTGAAAGCTGTCTATCAGACCTCTATTTCATACGGACCTCATGATGTTAAGAATATTAACCGACTTCGTCCGCCTGAGGTGATTATTCATACCTCAGCAGCAAAGTTAGATAACCCAGAGATTTTAGCAGGGTACGAACATGGTTCTTTGATTGTAAGGCGCGGTGAAGCTTTGGCCGACTTACTGCGTGATTACGAACGTGTGGTTGCTGTTTCTGGTTCGCATGGAAAAACAACCATTACTTCAATGATTGCTCATTTGTTTCGTCAAACACTTCCTTCAGCAGGTTTTTTAGTTGGCGGAAAAGTAAATGGATGGAAGATACCAGCAAATTGTGGTAATGGCGATATTTTTGTAACAGAAGCTGATGAGAGTGATGGCTCGCATACTTCTCTTTTTCCTTATTTAGGTGTGATTCCAAACATTGAGGATGATCATGCTTGGAGTACTGGCGGGAAAGCGCAGTTGTATGCCAATTTTCAAAAGTTTGCTCAACAATCTCAAAAGTTAATCTATATTATTTCTGAAACCACAGAAAAACTACTTGCTTTTCATTCTAACGCTAAAGGTTACACAGCGCAAGAACTTCTAGATCCATCATTTTTTAAGGTGTTAACACAAGAAGATTTTAAGATGTGGCCAGATTTTCAAATACTCAATGCTGCTTTAGCATTGTTGGTGATGGATGATTTGGGGGTATCGCGTGAAGATACTGAAAAACATATTCTAACATTCCCAGGGGCAATGCGACGTATGGTTGTGCATGCTAAGCGTGAGGATGCTGTGTTAATCGAAGATTATGCGCATCACCCGACAGAGTTAAAGGTTTTTCTTGATGGACTTCGCAAAATATATCCTGAGTGGCGAATTCAAGTTGTTTTTCAACCGCATCGTTATGCGAGATTACAACGTTATATAGATGAATTTGCAGAATTGTTGTCTGGCGTTGACCAAGTCTTTGTAACACCTGTTTTTGCCGCATGGGTTGAACAAGGGGATGTAAATTCCGCTTTATTGACTCAAAAGATAGGATCTCATGCGAAATTTATCGATTCTAATGATTGGAAATCGATTGCCGAACATATTAATCCTTTTATTTCGCATGAAAAAGGGGTGGTTACGGCGGTTGTAGGGGCAGGGGACATTGATCGCGTATTACCTTTTTTAAAGGTTTTATACTAAAAAATGGATAAAAACTAAAAAAAAACTAAAAAAATGATAAAAACCGCTTGAAAAATTCTTTTTTAGGTGTATATTAAATTATCAACTAAATGCGGGGGAGTAGCTCAATTGGTTAGAGTACCACCCTGTCACGGTGGA
>CAZIVM010000157.1:0-4327 GCA_964542845.1 uncultured Victivallales bacterium | reverse complement strand
TGAAATATTATGATAAATTATATTAATAAAGTATTATGTAACACTTAATCAATGAAGGAGTTTGGCATGAAAATGACAACAAATGGTATCGCATGGGGTTCTGCCTTTGCCGTTCTTTTGTTATCGTCAGCCTGCGCGCAACTTGAAGAAGCGTGGGAAAATGCGATGCGAAAAGATGTGACGAATGCAACGGTAAAATCACTGCATATAGATGATGGCGGTTTTTCGAAGGCCTCTTCGAAACCTGAAGAGAAGGAATATGAATATGTCCTTCAGTTTCATGGAATCCCTGCGGATCCTAATAAACCTGATATGACGGTGATGCCAGTTTTGCAGTCGGGCAACCTCCCTCCGATGATTGTAGAGAAGAACTTGTATTGTCATTCGCGTGATATTGAAGAAATTGAACTTGTTCCATCCCCGAACCGTAAAGGGTATTATCAATTGGTGTTAAAGCTCAGTGATCGCGGACGTAAACGTTGGTTTGCAATGAGTGGAGATATGACAGGGAAACCTATTGCTATTTTGTTAGATGGAGAGTATCAGCGTTATTTCTATGTGGATAGAACGTATGATGGTCGTTCTAATTATGTAGTAATCTCTGCAAATTTTTCAGAACGCCTTGCTAATAAAATTAAAAAAGCGGCACCGAAAAATTATCGTCATTTCAATCGTAGCCCCTTTGAAATCTTTTAAGGATGTGTATGATGTCAAAAAATATGTTACTTTGTTTTGTGTTTGGGGCAGTGGTTACTTTGCTTTGCGCGTGTGGAACTCCGCCAGGTTATATTCGTGATCCCGATACGGATCAGTTGGTGAATGTTCAAGATCCTCCTGTTGCGATTTTAACGATTCACCCTTTTGTTAAATATCCACGCGGTCTCCCTTCTGAGATGCAGTTAAACGATGTGAATAATGAAAAAGTATGGGTTAAAGCGCGTTCGTTGTTCCACTCTTCTGTGGTGCGTCAGATTTATCCCGTGATGAGTTCTACGGATAGTGCGTATGGCGACCTTCGTCTTAAACTTTCGCCTCGTGGTGAGCGTTGGTGGAATAATATGATTGACGACTATTATGGTCAGACTTTGATTATCGCTTTGGACGGACAAAAAATTGGAAGTTTTGTTGCGTCAGAAAGTGCCGAAGAAGATCACGATGAGTATTCGGAAATTAATCCTTATCTTGAAAAACCCGGTTGGGTTCGTATTCCAGGGCCTTTCCATGAGAGTCTTATTGAAAAGATCTGCTCACATTCTCGCAAGAACTATTTGATTTATTATGCTGAAGAGCAAGCGAAAGTTAAAGCCACTGAGAAGGGCATTTCTGGAAATAAAGATGATGATAAACCCAAATCTCAACAAGATAAGATGGATTCTTTGAAACAGAAAAAAGGATCTGATATGTTTAAGTTTGATAATTTGTTTGATACAGATATGGATTAAGGATTACCCATGAAAATAGTGTTTTTGTTTTTAGTTGTGATTTTAAGTTGTCTTGTGGGGTGCCAATCTTCCTATCCTACGTTTGACTCAACAGTGGCGTGGATCCCTAAAACCGACTCCGAAAGTGTCATTGATTTTGCACAGTCCCATCAGCCCGTGAAAGTTTATCCTGCGCGAATGGGGGCGGACTATGTGAAGATGGTCGCGAAAGTATGGGTGGAGAACCGTGGCGATGAAGTTAAAGAAGTGATGGTTTCAGTGCGTATCAATCATTTAGATGGGGTTAAAAAATTAGCGGATGGATACAAGGTGATTTCGGCGCTTCCAAAAGAAGTGCAACTTGTTGAGATAGAGTTGAATACTATTTATGTCCCGAACTTGTGGTCTCCTGAATTGCCTTTGCTTTTACCTTTAAGGGTAGATTTGACGCTTCCACAGGAGAATGTGGTGAATACCTATCAAACACAAATTGGATTACGTTGGTTTTCGTCTCACCGCACGCAGGGCTTTTCTTTGAATGGCGTCCCAACACAAATTAGAGGGATGGCTTGGGCCGTTTCTGAAACCCATCAAACTCGCTCCATCGACGATGATTGTAAAGATATGCAAGCGATTAAAGATGCAGGGGCAAATACCGTTTTATTTTTATCGCCTCCTACACAGTATCAATTGGCGCTTTGTGATTATCTCGGACTCTTTGCATTTGTTAATTTTAATGCCATTCACGCTTATAAAATTCAAAAAATGCCTGTTAAAGATGTTCAAAATTATGTCGACTCCTTATTCAATCATCCCTCTTTGGTTGGGTTAGGGGCAGGCTACGATGGGGATGCGTTCGACAATTTATGCGCCACTGAAAATTTAAAGATGATGCGTAAAGATTTTTCACAATTTCAAACTTTTGTCGGGATTCGCGACAATGTTAAATTAATGCGAGATGCAAATATTACCCTTTTTACGCTCTCAACAGCTGCTCCTGATTCTGATCTTAAAACTTTGGCGCAACTTCAAGATGCTGGTATTCGTATGCCTGTTATGGTATGGTTACAACCTACAGATAAATCTCCTGTAGCGTGTGATCGTGCGATGTCTCTTTTACCCAAAGAAGAATTACTCGGCACCATTGTCGGGGCAATTACAGACCAAAGCGAGTTGTTTGACTTTAGTTTGATTGATGCAAAAACGCGTGAACCCAATGATTTATATTACTTTATTGCTGCACGTTGGAGTGATAAGCCAATCTTGCGTATTGCCCGAGAACCTAAGATTCAAGGAAATAAAGCGATGATTTCACTTTTTTCTAACTTGAAAAAGGTCGAGCTCTTTGTAAATGGCGTTTCTTGTGGTGTTGCACTTGCGCCTTTCGGGGCATGGGAAGTGGAACTTCCTGAAGGCGATGTGTCGCTTAACGCACGCGGTGAAGATGAAGATGGAAATACATTTTTGGATAATTTTGTGATAGAACAATAATGGAGGTATGGCAATGAAAGATATGGCACGCCTTGTGCGATTGATTCGTTTAATTTGTATTGCAGGAGGGGTATCTGCCTGTTTGATGTGGGGGACGTATTATGTGGCATCCTCATTTGGAAAGGGCGCTGCGCCTCGTTTTCAGCAAACGTTTGATCAAGTGGTCAAAGTGTTGGATGGTGAATCTACTGTTCCTGTGGTGGACTCTATGGGATATAGTGCGGTCTTGGATTGTCCAGACATCCCACTTTATTACTATGAGGGCGATGTTTTATGTGATACGGTAATTTCTTTAGAATTAACCTTTGATCATTCAAACGAACTTCAAGCGGCTTTAGAGGCTGATCAATTTTACCATTTTGCTTTGCGAGAAGCGTTTGTTTCATTAATGAACGCGCGCTTGGGCATTGCGCGCGCACGTAAGGAAACTGTGACATCGCTTGTTTTGGTCACTTTTGCTTTTGAACAAGTGCAAAAAACGTTTAGTTTATCGCCAGATGCAGTCTCTGTAAAAAATGATCCTGCACCTGTTTTTGACTTCACTTTGGGCAAAAACGATGAAAAATAGCCCGTTTTTATCAAAAAATATAAAAAAAGTGCATTTTTTTTAGAATTTCATTTGCAAAATATAAAAAAAGGTGTATATTAAACTTACTGATTAACAAAGCGTGAGATGATAGCTCAGTCGGTAGAGCATCGCCCTTTTAAGGCGGTGGTCCTGGGTTCGAGTCCCAGTCATCTCACCATTTTCTCAATTTATAAAAAAACCGAAATACCCTCCCTGAAAGGAAATTCATTATGAGTAATCGTTGTGACGTTTGTGGCAAAGGGCGCGTTGTCGGTGGCTCCATCACTCGCAGAGGTCTTTCTAAGAAGTCCGGCGGTATCGGGATGCACGTTGTTAAAAATAACAACCGCGTTTTCGAGGCCAATATTCAGCCTGTTCGCGCTGTTGTTGATGGCACTGTCCGCCGTATCAAAGCTTGCACTGCTTGTATCCGTTCTGGCAAAGTAACTAAAGCATAATTTAGTTCGCCTACGTGGAAAGAGACCGCTTTAAGCGGTCTTTTTTTTGTTTAAATTTTTCCTTAAAAAGGGGGATGTTTTAAATCGTGTTGCTGTCGATAGAGTCTACACTCCTTGTGGGTGACAAACATTTTAAATGCCTCTTCTCGTGTCATGAGCTTGGAAAGGACATGTGTAATGCGATAGGTGCACACGATTAGTGTGAAGATTACACCAAAGTAACCTATAATTAATTCATGATTCATAATATTTCTTTCTGATGATTGAAAGGGGCCTCTCAAAAACTGAAAAACGTGGCGATAGATTAGTTTCCGAAAAGATCTCGTTCATCGCATAAGGCATAGTGCCGGAGCGTGTTAAAACTTTTGAAGAAATTTAAAGTATTGAGT
>CAZIVM010000156.1:0-4368 GCA_964542845.1 uncultured Victivallales bacterium | reverse complement strand
TTGAAAAAATGTCGAGTGGGTGTATATTATAGCGTGTAGTTATATAATATATTGAATTTAGACTCAAACTCAAGAAGGTAGAAAAATGACACAATATCAAAAAATCCAAGTTCCTCAAGGCGAAAAAATCACTAAAGATGCTGAAGGCAAATTAAACGTCCCCAACAATCCCATCGTTGGATTCATTGAAGGTGATGGAATCGGAGCAGACATCACCAAAGCAAGTATGATGATCTGGAATGCGGCTGTTGAAAAAGCATACAAGGGTAGCCGTAAAATTGCATGGATGGAAATTTTTGCTGGCGAAAAAGCAAACGAAGTTTACGGACCCAACACTTGGCTTCCCGAAGAAACAATCACTGCAATTAACGAATATTTAATTGCAATTAAAGGACCTCTCACCACACCTGTTGGCGGTGGAATTCGTTCATTAAACGTTGCATTGCGCCAGTTGCTCGATCTCTACGTTTGTCTTCGTCCTGTTCAATACTTCAAAGGGGTCCCTTCTCCTGTTAAACATCCTGAAAAAACAGACATGGTCATCTTCCGCGAAAATTCTGAAGATATTTATGCTGGAATTGAATGGCAAGCAGGAACACCTGAAGCCGAAAAAGTGATTAAGTTCATTCAAGAGGAAATGGGGGTCACTAAAATTCGATTCCCTGAGACATCAGGAATTGGAGTTAAACCTATTTCTAAGGACGGAACAGAGCGCTTAGTCCGTGCAGCTATTGATTACGCCATTGCCAATAACCGTCGTAACGTCACCATCGTCCACAAAGGGAACATCATGAAGTTTACTGAAGGTAGCTTCAAAGATTGGGGTTACGATTTAGTGCGTAACGAATATGCGGATGTGGCCATTCCTGCTCCCGACTGCGATTGGAAAGCGCCTGAAGGTAAAATTTTGGTCAAAGATTGCATTTGTGATGCGTTCCTCCAACAAATCTTGACACGTCCTGAAGACTACGATGTCATTGCAACGATGAACTTAAACGGCGACTATGTTTCTGATGCTCTCGCCGCTTGCGTTGGCGGTATCGGTATCGCTCCAGGTGCTAACATTAACTATATCACAGGTCACGCCGTTTTTGAAGCGACACACGGCACAGCGCCTAAGTACGCAAACCTTGACAAAGTCAACCCCTCTTCACTTGCTCTTTCAGGCGAAATGCTCCTCCGTTATTTAGGATGGACTGAAGCGGCGGATCTTATTATCAAAGGTACTGAAGCGGCAATTCAAGACAAGATTGTTACTTACGACTTTGCACGTTTAATGGATAACGCACAAGAAGTGAGCTGTTCAGCATTCGCCCAAGCTGTTATCGACCGCATGTAATTCAATCACTCAACCCAAGGAAATAAAATGAAACAACCCTCAAATGTACGCGTGTTAGTGATTACCGGTTTCGGTCTCAACTGCGAAAAAGAAACAGCAGCCGCTTTTGCTTATGTCGGTGCAACACCTGAACAAGTCCATATCAACGATTTGATTAACGGACAACACCAGCTTTCTGAATACCACATTATCGCATTTATCGGTGGATTCTCTTTTGGAGATCACATCGGTTCTGGTACCGTTTTTGCAAATCGCGTAAAAGGTCAGCTCAAAGATCAACTCGCTCAATTTATTGCTGCAGGCAAACTCATTATCGGTATTTGTAACGGTTTCCAAACCATTACTCGTATGGGAATTGTCCCAGCACTTAATGGGGAATACTTTACACAAACAGCCGCCCTCGCCCATAACGATTGTGGCACCTTCCGCGATGACTGGACATTTATGATTGCAAATGAAAAATCACCTTGTATTTGGACCAAAGGGATGACAAAGTTCCGTTTACCCATTCGTCATGGAGAAGGTAAATTTGTTGCAGAAGAGAGCGTCTTAAACGAAATCGAATCTAAAAATTTAGTTGCTTTACGTTATGGAAACGCTGATGGTAGCATCGCGACCACCTTCCCTGCCCTCCCCAATGGTGCAGTAAATAGTATTGCGGGAATCTGTGATGAAACAGGTCGTATTTTCGGGTTAATGCCACACCCAGAAGCGTTCTTATCGCCATTCAACGCCCCCGACTGGACAACCGCTAAAGTGGAAGGCAAAATCCCTGAAGAAGGTGATGGCGTTCAAATCTTCCGTAACGCGGTCAACTTCGCAGTAGAAAACTTAATCTAAAAACTTATAATAAGGTTCATCTCATGTTAAACTTAGGCGTGAATATCGACCACATTGCCACGATTCGTCAAGCACGACGTGGTGTTCGACCCGACCCCATCGACTTCGCATTCATTGCTGAATCGGCAGGCGCATGGGGTATTACGGCGCATCTACGTGAAGATCGCCGTCATATCTGTGATTCGGATATCGAACGCTTGGCAAAAAAAGTGAAGCACCTTAATATGGAGATGGCAGTAACAGACGAAATGGTGACGATTGCACTCGCAAATCGTCCCCATAGTTGTTGCTTGGTTCCCGAAAAGCGTGAAGAACTCACCACAGAAGGTGGACTCGATGTGCTGGGTAATTTTGAGCGCGTTCACAAAGCCGTTCAAACCCTGACACAAGCGGGGATTATAGTGAGTTTATTTATTGATGCTGATCTTAAACAAATTGAGGCAGCACACCAAACAGGTGCGCAATATATCGAATTGCATACAGGGCATTATGCGACATTAACCGAGTTAACCTTAAATGAAGATGTCAATTCTCCTTTAACGCTATCCACTGAAGCGCATACTGAACTGAATCGTTTGATTGCAGGAGCTGAATATGCTCATCAACTCGGCCTTAAAGTCAATGCGGGTCATGGAATCGATTATCGTAACATTGAAGGTATTTTAGAAATTCCTCATTTGAATGAACTCAATATTGGTTATAGCATCGTTGCCCATGCACTTGAAATTGGATTTTCGCAAGCTGTCGAAAAAATGAAAAATTGCATGAAATCATATCCGTTAACCAAAAAGAAAGGATAAGTTATGAAAAAAAGCTTGATTGCCTTCATAACCGTGATGGTTGCACTCATTGCAACAAGTTGTATCTCAACTGATAACAAAGTCGATGCAAAGGTTGAAACAGTTCATGAGATTAAACCGATTCATATTACAGTTGATTTAAATATTCGCGTCCAAAACGCACTCGACGATTTCTTTAAAGATATCGATACTCCAACTGAATCTAAATAATTAAGAGGTAGACTATGAAAATGATTACACGTATCGCTTTGTGTTTTGCAGTTTTATGTATCGGGATGAGTGCTTTTGCACAATCTGCTTCTGAAATCAAAGCACGCATGAAAGCGCGTCATGCAGAGATTACCGAACTCAAAAAAGAGGGAACGATTAAGGAAGCAGAATCTGGTTATTTAGAATATGTTCCAGGCAAAGTTCAAAAGAAAAAAGATGTAGTTGAAGCAGAAAATGCAGACCGTAAAAAAGTTTACGCCGCCATTGCTAAACAACAAGGAACAACTGTGGACAAAGTCGCAAAAATTCGTGGAGAGAAACTTACCAAAGAGTAAGTTCTCATTCGTGTCAAAAGCGACAGATTCACTGAAGTGACTGTCGCTTTTTTCGTTTAACCCTTTTTCATATATCAAAGATTATTTTATGGAAGAAGTCATTAGATTCATCAGTATATGGTGCTTATTTATGCTCACGGTAGTGAGCCCTGGGCCCGACCTCCTCATTGTCACAAAAGCGAGTCTTTCTTTTGGACGTAAAGCAGGTGTAATGTGCGCCTTAGGAATCGCTGCTGGGCTTATCTTTCATAGTCTGTATTGCGTCTTTGGCGTTGCAGTTCTTATCAAAGAAACCCCTTCACTCTTTTTAGCGCTCAAACTTTTAGGGGTTTGTTACCTTATCTTTCTCGGAGTCAACGCATTACGCTACCATCAAATTGCCAACGCTGCGCAACAAGAAAAAAATGAAACAACGCATTCCAAACATATCTATTGGAAAAATTTTATTACAGGCTTTCTAACAAACTTGCTCAATGTAAAAGCGATGTTTTGGCTTTTAATGTTTTATACCACAATTATTCCTGACACCTTTAATTTAGTTTGGCGCAGTGCCTTTGCGGTGAGTGCATTAAGTGGTGCATTGATATTCTTTACATTCATTGCTTTGGTGATTGCGCATCCATTCATTGTACAACAAATTCAAAAGGCGGGAAAATGGATTGATCGTCTTATTGGCGTTCTTTTTATTGGTTTAGCACTTGAAATCATTATTAAAGAGATATTATCCTATCTATCAAAATAATTATAAGTCGTTTATATATAACAAATATCGATGGGCAAGCGCACGTTTTTTTTTGCGCGTGCCAATCCGACATCTGAGTAATGTCTTCAGCGGTGATTTCAG
>CAZIVM010000155.1:0-4423 GCA_964542845.1 uncultured Victivallales bacterium | reverse complement strand
ATGACAATCACACCTGCAGTGGGATCTTCTTCACGATTTGTGAGTTTGAGAATATGGAGGGATTCAAGGCGTTCACGAAGTTTATCAATGAGCCCCTCTTCTTTAATGAGCGCATGGACATTGAATCCATCCATTTGATCCAAAATGCCAATCACGGTGTTGAACTGACGTTTCAAAATCAGCATGATTTCTTCGAGTTCTTTGACTGTGTCGGTGGAAATAGTAACATTAGCTTCAGCAAGACGTTTGGCCTGCATCATAAATGATTCTGCTTGATCTGCGATACGTTCCGCATTATTCGTACAGTGGACAAGTAGCGGAATAACGTTACGTTGATTATCGGTTAATCGTTTATAGGTTAACTGGACTAAATAGCCTGTCACTTCGTGTTGAATGCGGTCGACTTTGGATTCTCTTTCTTGAAGTTCATTAAACAAGTCTTCATCGAATTTCGAATGAATAAAACACGTTTCGATTGCGGCAGAAATCATTGCTGACGACTCTTTTGTCATATAACGAATAGAGCGTATTACCTGATTAATTGCAATCGGAGGTGTATCCAAAAGGTGGGGATCCAAATAATTGAACATCGTTTTTTCGGTTGAAGAAATTGGGAGAATTTTCGCCACTACCCACGCAATATATCCCATAAACGGAATCAAAACAATCACGTTGGTTACATTAAATAACGTGTGGGCATTGGCAATATGGTGTGCGATATTTTCGCTTGCAAAACCATCCCCAGGCGTCATTAAATTGATAAAGTATAAGGCGATAGGATAGTTGGTGCCGGGCCAACTCACAAAGAAAAGTGCAAAGACCCAAAGGACGCCAATGACATTGAACATCACGTGTGCAAGGGCGGTTTGACGCGCTTGACGATTAGAGCCTAAGGAGGCAAGAACGGCAGTAATGGTTGTTCCAATGTTATCGCCTAAAATAAGGGGGACGGCTGTCCAGAATGTTAAAAGATCGCTTGTTGCAAGTGCCATGGCAATCCCGATGGTTGCTGAAGAACTTTGTACAAGAACCGTCATGACTGTTCCGATGGCAATGGCACCTAAAATATTGACCAGGGGCATTCCTCCGCCAGCGACAGGGGTGCAGTCGAACGTTTTGAAGAACTCAATAAATGAGGGGAACTCGCCTACAAATTTAAGCTCGGCACTCATTAATCCCATTCCATAGAACAATAAACCAAAACCTAAAATGGTGTTTGCCCATCCTTGGAAATAAGTTTTTTTAGCTAAAAGAACGAAAAGGATTCCGCAAATAATGGCGGGGAGGGCGAGTACATCTAGTTTCATTGAGATAATTTGAGCGGTCATCGTTGTCCCGATATTGGCACCGAAGATCACGCTAATTGATTGCATAAGGTTAAGCAATCCTGCGTTAGCAAAACCGACAACCATTACTGTCGTTGCAGAAGAGGACTGCATAATGGCTGTTACCAAGGCCCCTGCGGCAACACCCAAGATGCGGTTATGGGTCAAAAATCCAAGAATTTTACGCATCTTATCGCCAGCGACAAGGTTTAATCCGTCACTCATAATTTTCATCCCGAAAACAAAAATTGCTAGTCCGCCTAAAACCGAAACTAGCAATCCAAAAGTGTTAAATCCCATTACGTCAACTGTTTTTGTCGAGACTTGAAGTTCATTTTTTGGGTTATGAATCTCATACGCAATACGATATTTTTTTGATTTTTTACCTAAACCAATTGAACATGAGGCATGACCTTCTTTATCTGTGCAAGAATGGTTCACTATTTTAATTGACGCATTGTCCAAAGAGTAAAACTTGATGGGGACATTGGGAATAGGATTTCCCTCAGCATCACGAATGGTAAGAATCAAATCTTCGCCGGCTTGATAACCCGCACTTGCTTCTTGCACTTCCCAGTTGGGCACAACACCCGTAATTAAGCGAATTGGAATGGTCACAGGTTTTAATCCACTGCCCACTGCCGTAATGGTTGCGTACTGATCTCCTAGTTGTTTCCCTGCCTTGACTTTGAATTTAGCCAATCCATCATATTTCGTATATACAATACTATCTGAAAGAAGTGTGATGTCAGATTCTGCATTAATTGAGAATGTTACTTTTGCATTATAAGTTGCAAGCGATGATCCTGCGCCACCTAAAAGACCTGGACGTTTAGGTCCGCTCACTTTAATGACAACTTCATGAGGAAATGTATCTTGACAAAATGTGCTTTGATCATTGCCTCCAATTACACTAATGCTGTTGGCGACAGTTTCATTTTCATTACTACATGCACTCATAAAGAGGCATGATAAGGCAAAAAGGAGAATATAAGAAAATGTTTTGATGATTCGAATCATAAGGAAGGGCTCCGAGTGTTTGTATTTGTACTATTCATAAATATAATATACACCCTTTTATAAAAAAAATCAACTTGTTTTTTTCTTCATTTTGTTAGAATATGGTTAGATTATCAAGTTTTAAAATAAAATGCCTCCAATTCACAGCAAAATTGGAGGCAAGTCCACGCCTTAACGATTATTCCGTTGCAATTTTTCGCACTGCATCAAGTTTTTCATTGAGTGCATTAGATTGTTCTTTAAGTCGTGTTAATGTACCTGTTGCTTTTTTCTTTCCTTGATCTTGGATATCTTTTTCTTCCTTCTTGATTTTTTCATCAAGGGTTAGACGATCATGTTGGAGCTTTAGCCAATCTTTGATGGCAAGTTCGCGCGCTTTATCGCGTTTGACAGCTTCTTTATTGACACGTCGGATGAGTTCAGACATATCTTTGGCGAGTGTTCCATCTCCTATTTTTTTATGATAGGATTTGTAGATTCGACCATCAGGGTAACAAAGAATGATGCGAGGTGCATTTTCATCACGATCTACTTTTCGCTCGTACATGATAAACTCTCTTGAGAGTCGTTGAACCATCATTCGATCATTATTAAATGTTTCCGTGATGAGTTCTTTACAAATACGTTGAGCTGAAGAGATCTCTTTTTTAGGGGTATTAGCCGGCGGGTGTTCTACAAAAAAATAGACTAAATAAGGCAGTTCTGATATTTCAGAATCTTTGGTTCCGAGTTGATACACTTCAGTGTCGAGTACATCGGTAGGAACCCAAACAATTTTGTATTTTTCAAAAACTTCTTTTTTGGCGATTTTTTTATAGTCTGGTGTGTCCCCTCCACCGGAGGGGGTGCGACGTGTCGGCCCGCGTCGCGGGCCACATCATCCAGCCCCATAAGTTGCATGTTGAAACGCTAAGACCCCTGCTGTAAGGATCAAAACGCACAGAATCAATTTTTTGAGATTCATTTTTTACCTCTTGGTTTAATTTTGAGCTTTGACGAATGTTCAATCTGTTGTTTTCAGATTAAACCCATATTTTGAAATTAATTTAAACGAAAAAAACCACCTTAACACTCAGGTAGAGTGTTGAGGTGGTTCAGGAAAATAGACTTTTAGAATGTTTTTATTTTTTGAAATCTTTAACTTCAAACATTTCTTTTGTCATTCTTTCGTAGTAATCTAAATCTTCATTCAATTTTTTCAAATCATCTTCGAGGCGAATAATGGTTTGAGGTGTTTTTTTGTTTTTAGCTGTTTGTTTGCTAAAATCAGCACGCTCTTTTTTTATTTTATTTTGAAGATTGTATTGTTTGAACTTTAATTCCATCCATTTTTTTGCGGCATAAGCACGAAGTTCTGCGCGTTCTGCGCGATCGCCACGGCAACGTTTAAGTAAGTCGCGCATATCTTTGCAAAGTTGCATGTCGCCTACTTTATCCGTATAGCGCTTATAGATTTCGCCGTTAGGATAGCAAAGGATTAAACGAATAGCTTCTTTTTGATCTGTGCATTTACGTTGATACATTGTGAATTCACGAGAAAGAAACATTAATGGTAAGTTGGTACCTGTAAAGACTTCATCGCCCATGAACTGAACAGCGCGTTCAGCAGGCGTAAATTCTGTTTTTTTAGTGATGAATTTGTTTTTTCCACTCCCTTTTACTTTATATGTTGCGGGAGGGACATCGACATAATAGAAAACAAAGTAGGGCTTTTCGGCTATCGTAAACTCTGAATCGTTTTGACTTAATCCAAGTGTTGAAACTTCAGATTCTGGAACACTTGTATTTACCCAGTCGATTGCATAGAGTTTGATAAAATCTTCGCGTGAAATTTTTTTATAATCGGGTCCTGAATCGCCACCTCCACCGGAAGGGCCACGTCGTGGTGTACTACGACGTCCTCCACCAGGACATCAGCCATAGGTTGTGGGTTGGAAGACCACTAAGCTCGCAATGAGCACGGTCAACAAAATCATGAATTTTTTAAGATTCATACTTTACCTCGTTAAGGGGTTAATGGGTTTTTTAGATTGAGTATACTATTTTCTGTTAATAACATACACCCTTGTTAACGCAAT
>CAZIVM010000154.1:0-4594 GCA_964542845.1 uncultured Victivallales bacterium | reverse complement strand
CTTTTCTTTTACGGTAGAGAAAATAGTGTGATAGCGGAACGAGTTGATAAAATCTCATCTCTTTTAGTTGATGTTGAACAACCTCGTTTATATGGAAAATCATTGAAACGGTTAAATTCAGAGCGTAATATTGTTCCAGACAGAAATGAACAGGTGATTACACTAACAGAAAATGGAGATGGCGCAACTAATATTATTCGTAAGTTCTTATTCGCTTCAGATAATCGTTATCCTCGCGAGAAAATACATAATGATTTGTTAATCGCGATGAATGAAATATTCAAACCTGATATAGAATTTACAGAAATCTATGTTCAACAACACGAAAATACAGAAGAAGATCGTGATTTACACGAAATCTATTTAGGAGAAAAAGAAAAAGGATTAATTGCACTAAGTCAGTCAGGAAGCGGAATTAAAACAGTCTTACTGGTACTACTGAACCTACTTATTGTTCCTCATATGGAAGGGAAACAACCCGCGGATTATGTCTATGCACTAGAAGAGCTTGAAAACTATCTACACCCCGCCTTGCTACGTCGTCTTTTTATCTATATTGAAAAACATGCACAAGAGTATCGTTCAGTATTTTTTATCACAACACACTCACCCGTTCCGCTAGACATGTTTTTTGAAAAAAAGGATGCACAGATTATCCAAGTCATCCATAATGGAAAATACGCCTACACGAAAACAATTGATACGTTTTCAGAAGGAACTGGACTCCTCTCATCTCTCGGAGTAAAAGGATCTGACTTACTTCAAGCCAATGGCATTATTTGGGTTGAAGGCCCCTCTGATCGCATCATAATTAACAAGTGGATAAAAATAAAAACAGGTGGAAAATTAGAAGAAGGGCGTCATTACCAATGTGCCTTTTATGGCGGGAGTCTATTAACCCACCATACAGCTCAAACAGATGATAAAGGAAATGATTTAATCAAAATGTTGAAAATCAATCATAATTGCGCTGTTATTTGCGATTCAGACAAGAAAACACCTGAGTCAGATATAAAATCGCGAGTTCAACGTATTCAAGAGGAACTAAAAGGTATACAGGGGAGCTTTTTATGGATATTAGAAGCCAGAGAAATCGAAAACTATTATCCAGTTGAAGCATTAAATTCAATTTTCGAACGAGACAACTTACCACCAATCGAACAATTTGAAAGAGTGCTACCAAGCAAAACTGGGGATTCTTACTTTGCAAATAACAATTTAAAAACATCCATTGACAAGGTCTCTCTTGCGAGCGATGTTGCGAAAGTGATTGATGCTGAAATGATAGAGAGAGTTTTTGATTGGGACAAGAAAATGACTGAACTCATTAATACAATACACAAATGGAACGGCATGACATAGTGTAATCTAAGGGATTTTTGGGTATATATTACAGGGTGAGAATTGAATGATTGATCCCCCTCGTAAACAAAACAAAACCCCAATGAGGATCTCTTGACGTGAAGCAGTTGATCTCGCTAACTAAATGATGCATCATTTATTGGTGAGCATGCGGTAGCGTGCAGTAGTTCACACGAAGTGTGTGATAAATAGCCTGGATGCCGTGGTGCATTCGGGCTATTGTTATTTTAAACAGATCAGATTGTAGGCTACTGCTAGCGTTATAGATATTCTCGCAAAAGAAAGGACGTGTACCATGCTGAAACTTAGTGCATCGTATTCTAAGAAAGTCCCGGCGGAAGGTGATTATACTTCCCAATCGTATCATGTGTCGTTGGATGTCGAACTCCCAGACGGCATGACGAACGAACAAATTCAGTGCAAAATTGCCGAAACTTTTGCACTTGCTCGGGCGTCGGTTGAGGCCGAACTCCATCCCGCAAATGCGGTTAAACATTCGTTTAATTCGCATCCCTCACAACCCCAACAACCCAACTATGGCAACTGGAATGGTCAATCGGCCCCGACGGCATCCGAAGAAGAACCTACCGCTAGCAACAAGCAGGTATCGTACTTGAACACCCTTTGTAAACAACAAAAGGTTGATATTAAAATGTTGCTGTCAAGGTTTAATCTCGTGAATCCATTTCACATTACCAAACGTCAGGTGCCACAACTTATTTTAGGCTTTAAGGCATTTTACAGACGTTCATACAACCTATTGGGAAGTAGCCTAAGAATCCACCCAATAAGAATCCAACGTTTGGTTACATATAAATACCTTTTTTTCTTTCTTATCCCGTGTATAATTTGAGATGCTGCATATTGAGGTGAGGTCATCCAAAAAAAATGTGTACCTTTAGCCATTGCTGTATCAACAAATCCAGGGAGCACGGTAGTAAATGAAATATCCGTTTTTTCTTTAATTGATTTTTTTGACATTCCTTCCATATATTTAATAATGTAGGATTTACTCGCGGAATAGCCACTATCATTTTCAGCACCTCTAAGGCCTGCAATTGATGAAATCGCCACATAATGCCCATGCCCTTGATTTTTATAATACGTATAAATAGCGTTGGTTATCTGAGTGAAGGCGATAACATTGATTTGTAATGTGCGTTGAAAATGATTCCACGTAAGCGTTGGATTTATTTCACCATAACCCGCACAATAAATAATACAATCTACAGATGAAAAGTTTTTTAAGAATAATTCAAACTTTGTAAGACAATCAGAGTCTTCAAGATCAAACTTTAGGATTTCGGTTTGCGAAACATTTACATTTGCAATTTTTATAAGTTCTTCTTTTCTTCTTGCAAGTAGTCCTAATTTTTTACTAGGAGATGCCCCATATAATAAGGCAAGTTCTTTGCCTATTCCTGAAGATGCACCTATAATAATTATATTATCCATATTCAACGTCCTATACATTATATCGTTGTTAATCAAATTAATATACACTAGAAAATGAAATATTCAATACGGGAAAATAAATATTATTGAATTTTCTCTGAAGACCACGTCCTGCGCGACTCAGTCCTTGTATGAAAGGATAAAATTATGTCTACATTATCAATGTCGGGGGGCGGTCGCTTTGTCGAACGTTGCGATCTTGCCACAGTCCCGACACCCCAAGGGGATGGTCGTTGGACGCCCATTTCCCATTCAAAAGTTGTCGATGCGGTCGTTCAAAACATCGAACAGCGCAACCTCAATATTCTGAAAGAAGAGTACGGTCTTGCACGCGATGGACGCCAAATGTTCGGCGTGATTCGGATTGCAGGTAATGGCGAATCCAGCGAGTGGACGCGCTGTATTGGTGTGCGAAATTCTCACGACAAAACATTATCGTTCGGTCTCACCGCAGGGATTAACGTAGTGGTTTGTAGCAATCTCTGTTTCGGGGGGGTCGTACGTGATCAAACGTCGACACATCGGTGAGATTGATGTCCCTAAACTGGTTGAGAATGCTGTCGAAAACCTTGATGCTGAATTCTCAATTGTCGAAAGAATGGTCACACAACTCAAACGTGAGTACATTACCGACGATCTTGCTCGTTCAAATATTGTGCGAATCGCGGAGTGTGGCGGAATCAACAGTAGCGATATTCTCCCCGTTTATCGTGAGTACAAAGAACCCCGACACAAAGCACCCATCTCCCCAACGAACTGGGGCTTACTGAACGATTGCACGGAAATCATCAAGAAATACACGCCGGCACGTTTAGACTTCGCCCATCGCAACATTACCCAATGTTTCGGACTCAAGGGCACCCAAGGAAATCTATTGATGGCACAGCTATAATTTTAGCAGTGCCCGCTCCTCATTCAATCCATGAGCTACGCCTTCTAAATAACCCAAACCCCGAAAGGAAAAACAAACCATGTCAGAAGAAACAAACACATCCCACGAAACAGAACACGAAAATGAAACCTCAACCCAAGAAAAAGAGATGAAAAACTAAAAAACATGTTTCCCACCTCCACCCCCTCCTGTTAAAAATATTACATCGTTAATTGTGACAGGATTTCTCACAGGCGTTGCAGCAACGTTAACTGCGCTCCGTTTCGTCAACAAAGATTAAAAACACGAAAGAGATGAGCAATACCGCCATCTCTCTCTTTTTTTAATTAAATTTGCTTAAGTGGATTAAGCAAGTATTTTTGGCGGGGATGACGGGGTTTATCTGGATAAAGGGGGACCACATAGCCCGCTTGTATTGCGGGTCTTAAATAAACGTTCAAGAAGTTTTCACGATCCGTAAGATTAAACGCAGTCAACATTTCTTTAACCGATAGTTGTTGATTCCCAATCACCTTGATAAGGCGCAGAATATTGGGGTTATCAACTTGCCGGGTACTTGTCGGGTGATGTTTGATCATCAGGCACAAGAAGTTCACGATTTTTAAGGACGTGGTTTTCTCCCAAAAGAAGATTAAAGAAGAAACCTTTCATAAAAAAAAGAGTCTTAAAATATATTGTACGCTACAAAAAGAATCGAATTGATAAATTTCATGTAGAAATTTATTTGATTGATTTTAATTGAACTTGAAAAAATAAAACATTGTGATATATTAGCGGACAGATAAGATTTATATTTGTTCAAAATCATAATTAACAAAAAGTAAGAACAGGCTAAACGTTATGAAAATAATATATAAAGTGTTTCCATATTTTGTGTGTATTATC
>CAZIVM010000153.1:0-4619 GCA_964542845.1 uncultured Victivallales bacterium | reverse complement strand
CACCGAGGATTATTATGATAGACGGACTCTCCATTGCAATTAAAATCTTTATCGTATTAGCGCCCTTCACCGTTTTATCAGTGTTTGTAGCACTGACAGAACATCTCTCTGTTGCCGAACGTAAACGTATTGCCATTCAAAGCACCATAGCCATTTTCATTGCCGCATTTACCATTTACTTTTTCGGCGAATACATTTTAAACGGACTCGGTCTCCAATTGCGTTCGTTTAGAATTGGAGGGGGGCTCGTCCTTCTTCTAAGTGGAATTGAGATGGTGCGCGGTTCAATTCAAATTCGTAAATCTCAAACAGAAGATGGAGATGCTATTGCCGTCGTTCCGATTGCGATTCCCAGTGCGATTGGTCCCGGAACAGTAGGGGCATTACTTGTGATGGGAAATGATTTATCATGGGAAAAAGCAGCTATCGATGCCATTGGAATTATTTGTGCGATTTTTTTGGTAGGATTTATGCTTTATAATGCGACATGGATTGAACATCTTGTTAAACGACGAGGCGTAACCATTTTAAGTAAATTATCAGGTCTATTTATCGCAGCATTAGCAGCGCAAATTATCATGGAAGGAATCAAAGAATTTTTTCCAAATCTATAAAAATTGGCAAAACAGTGCAAAGTTTTCGAACAAAATTCAAAAAAATGCAAGTATGCGTCAAAAGAGGATTGACTTTTAAGTGAAACGTGGTATATTAATTTAACATGTTTTAAAAGAAAAGTCTTTATAAACCCAAAATTAACCTAACATATCGGAGGTCTTCCATGGCAGTACCAAAACGTAAAGTTTCAAAAATGAAAAAAAATCAACGCAAAGCAGCTAACCGCTATGAAGGCGTACAAGCAACGCTTTGCACAACTTGCAGCACACCTTTAGCACCTCACCGTGCATGTGGTAACTGCGGTACCTATAAAGGCAAAAAGGTTCTTGATACAGCTGAATAAGCCAATAAAATAGGAGTCAACCGATGTTTATTGCCGTCGATGCAATGGGATCAGATTATGGTCCAGCCACCATTATTTCAGGAGCGTCTCAAGCGATTGAGGATTTTCCTGACTTAAATATTATTTTGGTTGGAGACCTTGAACGCATTAAGCCAATTGCGGCGCGTTTAGGCTTAGCTGATCACCCAAGAGTTCAATTTGAACACGCGACTGAAGTTGTCGATATGGGAGACGTATCCACAGCTGCTTTACGCGCCAAGAAAAACTCTTCAATTGCAGTTTGTGGCGATTTAGTCAAACATGGCCGTGCACAAGGCATTTTCTCTGCAGGTCATACAGGCGCATCGGTTGCTGTAAGCACAATTAAAGTGCGTACACAAAATGGAATTGATCGCCCTGCAATTGCATCATTGATGCCTTCTGTAGGCGGTCACTTTATCCTTATTGACGCAGGAGCAAATACGGATTGTAAACCCATGCACCTTGCGCAATTTGCGATTATGGGCGAAGCTTATGCAAAAGCTTCACTTCACATTGAAAATCCAAGAATTGGATTGATGAGTGTTGGCGACGAAGATTGCAAAGGAAATGAACTCACGAAAGAGACATTTAAAATCCTTTCACGCATGCCGATTAATTTTGTGGGAAATGTGGAAGGACACTCATTATTCTGCCATCAAAAAGCTGATGTCATCGTATGTGATGGCTTTACTGGAAATGTTATTCTTAAATCTTGTGAAAGTATCGCGGAAGCTACTTTTCACTGGATGAAAGAAATTTTTATGCGCAATCCCTATCGCATGATGGTAGGTCAAGCTGCGCGCCCCGCGTTTAACGAACTCAAGGCAATTGCCAACTACGAAGAGTTTGGAGGCGCGCCTCTTCTCGGACTCAACAGTGTCTGCATTATTGGACACGGAGCTTCTTCACCCAAAGCGGTAAGAAATGGACTCCGTGTTGCGTTAGAATTCTTAAAAGCAGATATTACTTCAAAGATTTTATCGAGAATCATTGAATCGGATGTCCAAATCGACCCAGAAACAAAATCCTAACAATGGAGTGATATATGTCTATCCGTATCGTAGCCACTGGTTCCTATGTGCCAGAACGTATTTTAACGAATGCTGATCTTGAAAAAATGGTGGAAACCAACGATGAATGGATTGTAGAGAGAACAGGTATTTCTCAACGACATATAGCCGCAAAAGATGAAGCGACATCCGACATGGCAATCAAAGCAACCGAACGCGCACTTGAAATGGCGCAACTCGATGCTAGTGAATTAGATATGATTATTGTTGCCTCAATTACGGGCGACTATCCATTTCCGAGTGTATCATGTTTAATACAAGGTCGTATAGGGGCTAAAAAAGCAACATGTTTTGATATTTCAGCGGCATGTTCTGGATTATTAACCGGTATGGAAATTGGTGTGCAAATGATGCGCGGCAATAAACGATATAAAAATGTGTTAATCGTTGGTGCTGAAAAACTTTCCGATATTACAGACTGGACTGATCGTGGAACATGTATTTTGTTCGGTGACGGGGCATCATGTGTGCTTCTCAAACAAGATGAAACCTCTACAGAGCCCGATGTATTAGTTGAAAGTTTAATTGGTGCAATTGGGGATCATCCTGATATTCTTTGTATTCCTGGGGGTGGTTCACGTAAACCCTTAAGCCATGAAGTTATTGACAATCGTGAAATTTATATCAAAATGGCTGGTTCATCTGTATTTAAACTTGCTGTGGGCGCGATGTCGAGTGCTTGTGTTCAAGTTCTCGAAAATGCAGGCGTAAGCAAAGAACAACTCCGTTGGGTAATTCCTCATCAAGCTAATATGCGCATTATTTCTGCCATTGGACAGCGTCTCGACGTTAAAGATGAACAAGTATTTACCAATATTCGTAAATATGGAAACACATCTGCAGCATCTATCGGACTTTGCTTAGATGAATTAAACCGTAGCGGCCAAATTCAATCTGGCGATTACCTTCTTCTCACCGCTTTTGGTGGAGGTCTTACATGGGGTTCAATTCTTCTTCGTTGGTAATGCAAACGAGAAAGTTTCATTTTTTTCTACTCTCGCTTGCCTTTTTTAATGGCATGCTTGTTATGATTGTTGAGATGCTTTCATCTCGAATGATTTCCCCTTATTTAGGAACCTCAACCCTTGTATGGACTGCCGTGATTTCTACGGTTTTACTGGCATTGGCGTTTGGGGCAATAATCGGTGGATTTTTAGCGGATAAAGATGTTGACTACACCACAAAGCTTCATCGGCTGGCCTATGCGTGTGCACTTGCAGGATTCATTACTATTTTGACAGGTTTTTCTTATCCATATATCGGCAATGAACTCATGCAAAACACTATGCCGTTATGGCTGAACGCCTTCTTTTTTTCAGCAACGTTATTAATGCCCGCCGGAATTATCTATGGAATGATTGCGCCTTATGTAGTTCGCCTACGTCTTCATCATGTTGAAAAAGCAGGGCGCATCATTGGGATTTATTCGGCAATGAATACTATAGGCGCTATCCTCGGAACGATTCTTGGCGGAGTGATTCTTATCTCTTTTTTAGATGTGGATACCATTTGTAATATCTCAGGTGGAATCATGCTACTTTTTGGGATCATTATATTCATCATTCAAAAAAAAAATAAAAATGCAATCTTCTTCTTTTTAATGTTAACAGGTGCTATTTTTGCAACACATCATTTTAAATTTGAACGTGATTTTAAAATTTTTTATTCCCCTATTCAAACGCTCGTACTTTATGAATACGAAGAGATGCTTCCTTATTTTGACGAACCTTGCACCATACGAGCTATCGGCACCAATCCAGATGGCGCACAAAGCGCGATGTCTCTACTTGATAATGATGAACTGATTGTTGAATATACGCGTTATGCGATGTTACCTGCCTATTTTTATCCGAAGATGGAAAAAATGTTGGTGCTTGGAGGTGGAGCGCTATCTGTCCCACGGTGGTATTTCTCGGACAAATCAAATGTTCAAGACGATTTCAAAATGGATGTGGTTGAAATTGATCCAATGATGACTCAACTCACTGAAAAGTATTTCAAGAAACCGAACACTGAAAATCTTAAAATTTTTCATTCTGATGCGCGTGTTTTTTTGAGTAAAAACAGCAATAAATACGATGCACTTTTTATTGATGTTTTTTCAACAGACTGTAACGTACCCGCCCACTTAGTGAGTGATGAGGCAGTGAATCTTTTTGCCAGTAGTATCGACTCACATGGCGTTGTTATCATGAACATTATTTCACAAATTCCACAACACAAACCTCATCTTGCAGGAGCAATTTTACAAAATTTTCAAAAACACTTTAAGCATATCTATAGTTTCAAAGTGCTCTCTAATCATCCGCTTGATCAAGTTCAAAATATCATATTGGTTGCATTTCATGACATTACACCCGAAATGCAAACGCGAATCAATGATCTAGAATCGGGAGAGTACAATAATATATACACCCAATTATGGGAAAAGAAATATCCCTTAAGCTGTGTCAAAACGCCCGTTTTTACAGATAAGTTTGCGCCTGTTGAATATTACTTAAATATCAAAAATTAAGGCATAGTGCCAGAGCGTGTTAAAACTTTTGAAGGAATTTAAAGTATTGAGTGGA
>CAZIVM010000152.1:0-4643 GCA_964542845.1 uncultured Victivallales bacterium | reverse complement strand
GATGCGCCGAAATACCTCAGCGGGTTATCATGTATTGTGCATAAATACATGTACACCTTTTTATTCATGTTTGAATCCTTTTCTGTAATTCTTTAAGTCATTTGAATTGCTCAGTTTAACAATTGAGTTTACTGTATCATCATTATTTACTGCTACAATAATTGCAATCGATGTTCTTTATTTCTTTAAAAATTTTGTTTTAAAATCGTTGACTCCCATAATTCCACATTTTGTCGGGCTGTGTAACTGTACGCTTTGCGCCTTGAAATTCAATCCTTCATCACCTCTTCGATATAGTAACGACAATTAAAATCCCATGGCGGATAATGCGTACACAAGACCGTTGAGTTCAGGATGTCCTAGATGCGAGTATGCCTTTTGAATGATACTTGAAGTAGGGATACATCTCTAAAATTTCGGGATCCCTTGAGGCTTCCCATTGCCCCACGTGTATTTTTAATCAAATATGAAAGAATACTTCAGATTCTAGAAACGGAAATCGCGCTTTCCTTCGTGGAGTTCATTAAGATATTTTTCTGTGGTCTGACGCATCGTTTCGTTGGGAATACGTTGGAGTTCTTCTTGAATCATTTTTTCGCCTTGGGATACGGTATCGGGTGAGGCGTAGTCTTCAAGATACTCTTTGAGCGTGATTAAGGAGTTGCCCTGACAATAATTGGCCACTTGCCCCGATTTGACAAGTTTCATAAAACGATCACCCGTGCGTCCTTCACGATAACAAGCCGTACAAAAACTAGGGATATATCCTTTATCAAGTAACCAATGCACCACTTCATCAAGCGTTCGGTTGTCGTTGACCTCAAATTGTTCAGAATTTTCAGATTCAGCTTCGGGTTCAACATATCCACCCACACTCGTGCGAGATCCACCACTGAGTTGTGATACACCCACTTTAAGTACCTCTTCACGACATGCACAACTTTCGCGTGTCGAAACAATAATCCCTGTATAAGGCGCAGCAATACGAAGCACTGCCACAATTTTACGAAAGGTATCATCAGGAATTGCATTGGGAAATTCTGTGGCGTCGATATCATCCGCAGGACGAATCCGCGGGACGCTCATCGTGTGTGGACCTACACCAAAGACCGACTCTAAATGTTCGGCATGCATGAGGAGTCCTGTAAAATCGTAACGATAATTTTCTAAGCCAAATAATACGCCACATCCGACATCATCAATCCCCCCTTGCATTGCGCGATCCATCGCTTCAGTGTGCCACGCATAATCGTGTTTAGGTCCCGTGGGATGAAGTCGCTCGTAGGTGGCTTTATGATAGGTTTCTTGAAACAAAATATAGGTGCCAATGCCCGCCTCTTTGAGTCGCTGATAATTCTCAACCGTCGTTGCGGCAATATTGACGTTGACACGACGGATTGCTCCGTTTTTATGATGGATACTATAAATCGTTTGAATGCTCTCAAGAATGTAGTCGAGCGGATTCATTGTGGGGTGTTCGCCAGCCTCGAGCGCGAGGCGTTTATGCCCCATATCTTGAAGCGCAATGACTTCCGCTTTAATCTCTTCTTGGGTTAATTTTTTGCGCGAAATATGTTCGTTTTTCATGTGGTACGGACAATAAGTGCATCCATTAACACAGTAGTTAGAAAGGTATAAAGGGGCAAACATTACAATGCGATTTCCATAAAATTTTTGTTTAATTTCCATGGCAAGCGCAAAAATTTGTTCATTGAGCTCAGGGATATCGCAGTCGAGCAACAATAATGCGTCTCTGTGTGTGAGTCCTTGACACGCCTTGGCTTTCTCGATGACTGCAAGTATTGCATCACGATTGGTTTTGTTTTCTGAAGAAAATTGTAAGGAGTTGAGAATTTCTTGATCATTGATAAACGCTTCTGCATGGGGCGATTTGATATCGTATTTCATATTATACCTACTTCTTAGAATACATGGTTTTGATACTAATTCCAGGGAGCATTCCAATTTTCCCTGAAAGCGTACTTATCGTGCTTTCAGGTGCATCAAGAATAACACTAATAATACAAACACCGCGTTGACGATATGGGACGCCTAAACGTCCTACAATAAACGTGTTATAATCGTGAAGGAGTTTGTTTAACTCTTCGGTGGAAGAGGTCTCTTCAACAATGATGCCGAGTAGCGCAATACGTGTTTCCATGATTCAATCAATATCTTGGGTATGGGGGAGGGGGGGGAGTTTGGAGAGTCCCTAAGTGGAATAAATTGCTTTGAAATATACACGTGCCAAGACAGAAACACAAAATAAAACAACATCCCTTTCACGTTGTAAAAATACATCGCGTGAGGAAAATGTTAATGTTAAAATGGAATCATCCCAGCCTGCAGGCTATTCAACCTTAGGGATCGGACGCACAGTTGGATCAACTGCCCTATTAATATACATCTAAAAAAAACAAAATCAACCTTAATCGATATTTTTTTACGCAATTTAAAATGAAAATCAATTCATGATTTTTCATGTTTACGCATGATTATGACGAAAGAATAGTCAAGGGTTGATGAATGGGAATTCATCAACTCTTACTGTTATTATCAAACGGATATTCTTTTGCAATCCATTATTTTTTCTTTTTGCTGTTTAATGGGGTCGATACTGACTTGCCATTGACTTTTGCTTCAACCGATTCGATAAGAATTCCAGCATCTGCTTTTTCTGCTTTTGAAATCAGATGGATATAACTTAATCCATTGGGGCTTGAGTTTTGTATTGGCAAAGTCATGGCAGGCTTATTAGATGTTCCAAGAAATACTTGACACTTTGAGTTTTTGCCAGTTACGCCATTCCACTTGAACTTAAGTGTATAACTTTGAGATGGCTTGAGAGTTTCATTGCCTAATTTCATTCCAGGTTTCAACGTCATTGTATAAACGGCAAATTGTTCTGTGGTTTCATCGCATCCATTGAAAAGACGATCTGTTAAACTCACTTGAGTGCCTTCGCTTCCTTCATTCATGGTGAAATTGAGAGTAAGTGTTCCCTCTGTTCCATTGGGGAAATTCCACGTTCCACCCCCTTTTTCGTAGTTGACTTCATTTTTTTCGTTGATAAGTTCTTTATCGTCAAGACGTTTAATTAGCATCGCTTTTTTTTCATTGTGGTCAACCAACGTGGCTGAAGGTTTGCGATTATAGGCGCAATGTCCCTTTGTAACAGGAATAAAGGTATGATAAGTCCAATCATTAAGTCCATTCTCAAAATTATAGCTACGTTTAGTTTCATAGAGCCAACGGGTATCCATAATCACTAATTTACGATGTTGATGGTGTTGTCCTAAGGAAATTAATAATCGATGCTTGTCAAGGGGTTCCATTTCACTTTGATGTTTGCCACGATCTTCACTTCCGCTGTGTGTTGCATAATCAGAACGGTTTCGATGTTCGTCAAGTATAATTTCGCGAAAGCCAATCCATGTCTTTCCGTCGTCCTGAGAAATTGCAGCGTGATGGACATCGCGGTTGGTGAATGCATCTTCTCCGCCTCTTGCATTTGCGCCAATATTTTCTGGAAGGGGGGTCGTGTTTGTCCAAAGTGCGATAAGATTGCCATCAGGGAGTCTTTCAATGTAAGGCATGGTCAATGTTCCCCAAAAACGAGAGGGTTGCGCAGGTGACCAGTTTTCGCCGTAATCAGAAGAAAAAGATTCCCAGTATTGATCTTGAGATGTACGCACCACAATCCAGAGTCGACGATCTTTAAGCTCTACAATTGTTCCTTCAACTCCGCCATTTTGCCAGCGACGTCCTTTATGAACTCCGCCGACTTCGTGAGCAGGTGAAGCGATACTATTTTTTGAACGTTTCCAAGTCAATCCTCCATCGTCAGAAATATGGATATAAGTGCTCCCTCCATGTGCGGGAATTAAAATGCGTTTTCCACCATTAACGAATGTAGGATTTCGCATAATGCCACTGAGTTTTACATAGTTGTCACCATTGTTATTTTCCCAATCGAAATCAAGAGTTCCATTCTTTGTCACTGCGCCCCATTTTCCATCGATTCCGCCTTGAGAGATAAAAACATATCCACGAATGGGTTGGACGCGTATATATTCGTTTGTTAAAGGATTCTTTTCGATCGCGGGTGACTCCTTCGGTATCCCTCCGAAATTTTTTGGATATGAACTCGGTGCATTTTCTGTGGTCCAAGTCAGGCCGTTATCACGACTGACGAGATAGCTTTGTGCTTTTCGACTTCCTGTATAATGACGAAGCTCGTCTTTATTGACGCGAACCAATCCACGACCTGCATCTGCGGGCGGAATTCCGACAACTTTGGGTGAATCTCCTTCGGCTAAAATCCCTATAGAGAAGGATGTATAAACCAAGAGTGTTAATGCACTATTTACACCTTTAAAGATTTTCATGATGTGACTCCATTGTTATTGACAATAATAAAATTTAAAACATATTTTCAAATATATCTTCATTGTATAGATATTGCAAACCTTTTTTATGAAATAATCAATTCTTTTTTCAATTTTTGAGTTTAAAATACTAAAAGTTGATATATAAAGCATGTAAAATTTGCTTTTTTAATGAAGTATTGCATTTTAGTTTAAATCATGTTGAATGGGGATATCCCGTTTTGTGTTAAAATTGATTTTCGGAAAGTATGTCAA
>CAZIVM010000151.1:0-4723 GCA_964542845.1 uncultured Victivallales bacterium | reverse complement strand
CTTTATATATATATAGTAGACAAAATTTTGAAAAAATCACACAAGAGTTTGAAAAAAAACGACTCCTTTGTGATTTTTAGCGTATATTACACACAAAAATCTAATAAACACTTTTTTAAGCACCCGTTTTTCTTTGGGTTAAGCATTCTTGACTCTCCTCAACTGAAATCGACTTGATAGGATCAAGCCCTAAAGTAATATGATAAACAAGAGATGCTAAAGATTTTGGATTTTGACGCAACCACGCAACTACAAGATCGATTTGAGAATCAGCGATCACGTCAATATAACTTTTATCTTTGAGATACAAACGAATTAAAGGTTCAAGCTTTGAATATTGATTGGCGCGAATTGATTTAATTTTGCCATTTTTCCACGAATTCACGGTAGAGGTTGCAACGCCGACAAGTTCAGCGATTGCAGAATCAGCCACATTGTTAACTGCGCAATATTCACGAATTCCGGCGCGTATTTCATCAGTTATTTTAATATTTTTGTCCATGTCAGCAACCTTTCATTAGTGAGTGTTATAATATAAATTTAGCGTGCTTTACTGTTTTTTCAAGTTTTTTAATGTTTTTTAGTGTATTTTACTTGATTTTTAACATTTTTACATTATATTATACTTAAACACTCAATAAAACACTAAAACAATACAGAAAGGAAGATGTATGAACGAATTACTAACAATCAAAGAAGCAGCAGAAATGGTTGGGTGCCATGAAAGCACAATTCGCAATTGGATAAAAAGCGGTGTAATTGAATCGCTTAAAATTGGCGGGAAGCGTCGATTCAAAAAAAGTGTCATTGAAAAGATCTTAACGACAGGAGTTGAAAAATGAAAGTGTTAACAACAAAAAGTGGACAAGTCATTGAATTAATGAGCAAAAAGGAAATGATAGATCATCTATTTAAAGGGTTTGCAATTGAAAGTGCACTGGAAGATGATGATATCTCAATCTTCATTCAATACAAAGACAAGTCGATTGCATATATATCAGCAAGCTCAGGTGTTGAAGGAAAACTAAAAAAAACAAATATAAAAACAGTGATAGAATTCAACTCAATGACAATTGCGTGTTGTGGAGATTATTCAATCGTTAATCAAGACAACAGCAAAGAGACTTATTCTCAAAAAAATGACCATGAAGACAAACATTGGATTGTTGAAGAAGGTGAAGTATTATGAGCGCAAATCATTATACTTTTGTGTCGGGAATAGGCGCCTGTTATTTAGCAAAAAAAACAAATGGAGTAATAATCTCAAAAGATAGAAGAGAGATAAAAAAAGAAGAGATATTCTTTCTTGTTGAAAACCTGCTTACGCATATAGATGGAATAGAATTTATAAATAGAGAAACTGGAGAGTTTTTCAGTATAAAGAAAACAAAAAAACATGATGAGGAAAATTTTGGTTAAACATTATGAAATCACGTGTTGGAAGTGTGGGGCGTTCGTGGGGTGGAGTGTTACCTGGTGGCGTCATAAAAAACTATGTATAAAGTGTCAAACAAAAGCGAAAGAGAAAAATATGAATTATCAAACTTTATTAGTGAATTTCAAAGCGAAGGTTGAAGCGATGCGCAAAGCGCAATCGCGCTATTTCCAGTCGAGAGACTATGGAGACTTAAAGTCAAGCAAAACCTTAGAAAAAGAGGTCGACACCTTTTTTAATGGGATCAATGTTCAAACGGGCGAGATCGAAGGGCAAGGTGATTTATGGGATCAGTAATCTATTGGGGGTTAGCGATTGGCTATTGTGTGGCGCAATTTTATTGGATCAAATGGATGTGCGATCGTATGCATGAGATAGGTTATCGACGCGGACGACTTGAGGCGACAATTGAAGCACAGGAACGCCTTGAAAAAATCTTTGAACGCTTAAGGCAACGAAACGAGGTGAAAGATGTTTGAACTCATTATTTTTACAGTGATGGGGTTTGGCTTATTAGGTTTAGGAATGATGATCGGTAGCGTTTACGGCTATGTGAGAGGCAAGCGAGATAATATTGTTGAACTTTATAAAAACAACAGAAAGCAGGTATAAAATGAATATAAAAGAAGTTTTTGAAAAAATAGAGCCCCTGCTTCACGAAATTAAACGCGGGGTTGATCGCACGCCTATTTGCGTGGTGGTGCGTGGGTTGCCTGGCAGCGGTAAAACCACACTTGCGCGTATGATTGCAACGGAATTGGATTGTCAGCACATGGACTGTGATTTCATTCACCGCAAAGGTGGCCACTATATCTACGATGCGAAACGACACAGCGAAAGTGTCGAGTTCTTTGCAGAAAGTTTTGGCGGATGCTATCCAATCACCTCGGATATCGTCTTATCAGACGTATATCCTTATGAGTTTTGCCACATGGCGCAACGCGGTTTTGTGGTGAGTCTTGAAATCTCAAGAACCACATCGATCGTGAGAAACAACCACAATTGCCGTGTTGAGGATATAGACGCCATGATTGATGCATGGGAACCGTGCGCGCACGATGTTAAAGAATTAATCTTTTCTACTGAAGACGAGGTGAAAGATGGCGAAAATCAAGCTTAATTTTAATCTTTTTGCGCCAATAGCTGTAATTAATGGCGTCAAAAAAACAACGACAATTCGGAATTATACGCCGTCAAAACTGCGTATAAACGTGGGGGATACGTTTGAATATTCACACACCATTAACGTTGATAAACACTTTGTTACAGAGACGCATTTTTTTCAGATCACAAAAATTGAGAAAATATTTTATGACGAAATCACAGACGAAATCGCGTTAAATGATGGTTTTTTAGATGCGGAGATGTTGCAGTCGTTTTTAGCGACAACTTATGGCGTCCGTGGACACCAACCGCTTTTATTATTCACTTATAAACACACGGGGTGCACTAATGCAAGTGATTGATTTTAAAGGATTATGTGCGCGTTATAGCATGCGAGCTTTTCAAGTAAGAAAGCTTATTAAGGAAGGGATATTTCGCCCGATGGCTACACCCAATGAACGAAAAAGCGCAAAAGGAGCTACTATGTATTTTTTGGACGAACAATGTGATGAAGCGCTACGAAACCTTTTTAAATAGGATGATAATATATGAATAAAGATAATGATATAAAACATGAGGTACAGCGCGCGCTGCGGGACGATGAACGTTTTGACTGGCGCGTTGTCTCAGAGTCCCACCTTCGGGAAGGGATTTGCCCGCAATGCGGAGAAAGAGAACTTTTTATTGCATTGGATCAGCCGTGGAAAGTGAGCTGTGGCCGATTGAACAAGTGCCGATATTCTGAAAGTACGCGGTCGTTATACCCCGATATTTTCGAGAACTTTTCCAAACGATACCCAACCACGCGAGAAGACCCGAATGCAACGGCCTCGGCGTATCTTTTATATGATCGTAGATTCAACTTAGACTTGATTAAAGGATGGTATGAGCAGGGATGGTATAAAGCAGAAAACGAAGAGAAAGCCGTCCCAACCGTGCGCTTTAAATTAGAAAATGGAGTTATTTGGCACCGCTTCATTGACAAAGTAGATGCCGACAGATTAGACAAGACGCGCATCTTCAAAAATCCCCAGGGCGAGGGTTACGCAGGGAAGTGTTGGGCGCCACCAGGGCTTGAACTCAAAAAAGGCGACACCGTTTATATTACGGAAGGTATTTTTAAAAGTTTAGCCTTTATTCATGCGGGACAAAAAAGCGTTGCAACGTTAAGTTGTGGGAACTTTTGCACCGAATTTATAAAGGCCAATAAAGGGAAGCAAATCAAATGGGTGATCGCACTTGATAACGACAACGCAGGGAGAGATGCGACGGTTAAACACACCAAAACGCTACAAACTATGGGCGAACTTGTCTTTTCAATTTTGCCACCTGAAGGGAAAGATTGGGATGATCTGTGGCGAAATGGCGTCATGGAAAAGCCTGAAGATCTTAACCGACTATTAAAGCAGTCGGCGCTACGTTCACGATTAGAACTCACCAAAGAGGCGAAAGACAAAGCCTATTTTCATTTTATCGACAGTGGGTTATTTTCGAACGTTTACGAACATGAGAAAAAGCTATATAGATACACGATTGATTCCGACGCACTTAATCGCTGCGAAGATGATGAGTTAAAAACCAAAGTTCACCACCGCGCATTTGATTTTTTTAGTCCGAAAGAACTCACTAATATTAAATTTAAAGAATTTGCGGCCGTGGTTGAAATTTCAAATTGTGCCCCTAAATTTTTATATTTTGAACGCGACAAAACCACGGATGACTTATACTACTTTTTTAAGGTAGATTTTAAGCACGGCAAAGAAGAGCGAAGCAACACGTTTGCTACAACTGGGGGCGAACTGGTCGGAAAAAGTGAGTTCCGAAAAATGCTCATGAATAAAACGAACGCGGGGATTTTCGATGGCACCGGCAAAGATTTAGATTGTTTAATGAAACGTTGGTTTAATCGCCCCGGAATTGCCAGTGTGACCTCGATTCCGTTTGTGGGATATGATAAAGATATTGAGGCTTATATCTTTCCACAAGTGGCGTTTAAAGATGGAAAAACATACACGCTTACCCCTGAAGAGTTTTTTAATCTACCGAAGAATCAAGTAAAGTGCCAACTCAAAAAACGCGACTTTGTGGTACCCGGCACAGAGTTTAATCCGTGGTGGGTGAACGACTACATCACCGCTTTTGATCGCAACGGCATTGTGCTTTTAGCGTGGTGGTTAGGGACGC
>CAZIVM010000150.1:4388-4768 GCA_964542845.1 uncultured Victivallales bacterium | reverse complement strand
GCATAATATCTATGACTTAAAATTAACCGAAAAAGAACGTGCAGGTTTCGATAAGGCTTGCATTGGATTAAAAATTACACACGAACAAGGTATTGAAGGAATCGTTAAATATTATAAGACGCATTCAGGTAAAGGAATCGGGGCAAAAATTGTTGTTTATGCTAAACGGATTCTTGCACGAATTCAAAAAATGTTTGGAAAAGAAGATTTGTATAACAAATTAAATACTATTTATCAAAAAGCGTTGCAAGGAGAATATAAGCATAGAAATAATATTCAATCCAATGCTTATGGGAAAGAGAATCAATACCGTAATATTTTTGATGACTCGAAAGTATTTGCACAAGAATACTTCTCAAAAACACATGGAGAAAAAACAG
>CAZIVM010000150.1:0-4378 GCA_964542845.1 uncultured Victivallales bacterium | reverse complement strand
GAAAAGATTTTTGGAGATGAAAATGGAGTCAAAGGAAGTGATTTTGCTAAAATAACAGAATTCAAGAAAAACTCCCCTAAAGAGTGGGAAAAGATAAATCAATATTTAATAGAAAAAGATATTGAAGCGTCAGGGTATAAGGTTATTGCGAGCAATGGAGAATATTTTGTACAAGACGGAAAAGATGTTGTCAATATTCCTTTTGTAGATGAACAAAGCGCATGGAATGGTGCGTTTGAGATGGAATATTTAGATTTGCTTGATGCAGGGTACACCAAAGGACAAGCTGAATATGTATTAAATTATCGTAAAATTGCAGCGCGCGAATATCATGAATTATCAAAATCATTTGGCGCATTGGTTGATATTCATCAAAAGTACGGCAAGTCAATCTCTGGTGAAATTAAAAATCTATGGGAAGCGTTACAAGAACATGGTGATTTACGCGGATCATATGTCCCTCGTATTCGCAAGAAAGGATCTTATGAAGTGTGGGCGAAAAAAGATGATACGAATCCAATTTTTGAAACATTTGACACGAAATTAATGGCAATGATGAGAGAGCGTCAACTCAAAAAAGAAGGTTATATTGTTAATTTGAAAAAATCAGACGCGCTTAATCAATCCGTACACGGTAATATCGATATAAATGCGATCAATAGTATTATTCAAGATGCATTTGAGAACATGGAAAAAGAGGTCAACCTTTCAGATTTAGGGCTTGAAGGAAAATGGATTAAGTATCCGTTAAAAAATGGCAATATAGAAGAGCATTATGTTATTTCAGGTGATGCGAAGCAATATAATAACATTCTTAAAATATTAGGTGGGCAATTCTATGAAAACCAGTGGCACTTTCTTGGAAAGGAACATTCTTTTGAAAATACGTTGAAGAAGACAATTGCTGAATCCAAAGGAATTGAAATCATTGACACGGGGCTTATGTCTAATATTACCATGAATAACTTAGCAGAAATCATTCGATCAAAAGGGTCTCGTTCGCAGATGAATTCTCGTAACGGCAAAACAGGCATTGATGTATACCAAGGTTACGAAACAGATTCACTCAAGGCTTTAACCATGAGTGTTAGCGCAATCGCAGGTGGGACTTCAAAAACAAATGTGTCAAAACAAATGGTTTCATGCATTATGGGGACAGATGTTGATTTTGATACGTTTGAAAGCGAAAATAGAAGTGATAATTTTGAACCTGGAACAAAAGGTTATCAAGCGGAATCTATTGAATTATGGCATAAATATATGACTGAAGTTCGTAATCGACGCATTGATGCAAGAAAGCAACCCAAAGCTTATACAGATGCAATTGAATATCATAAAGATTTCTTGCGAAATCAAGAATCTAGCGAACGCGTTATTGGCGCGATTAAAGGCGTTGCAGCGTTTAAGTTCTTATCGGGGATTTCTTCGGGGTTAATCAATTTAACCACACTTGTTACTGCTGTACCCGCAAGCATGCGTGCTTATGGTAATATCGCAATACATAGATCGCCTATTCTAATCAAACGCGCAATGACAAATTACGCAAAGGTTATGATGGAAAAAAATGAATCCATGTCATGGGAAGATCAATGGCTATTTAATGAAATTCAAAAAAATGGATGGGATACAGCTTTAATGAATGAAGAAGCAATGTCAACGGTCCAAACATGGGGTGGAAAAGCATGGAATACTTTAATGTCTAAGGCTCTTATCGTCTTTTCAACGACAGAAAAAATAAACCGCGCCTCAACCATTGCAGGGGCATATTATGGGCTTATTGAAAATCATAAGGGGGAACTCTCTGTTGATCAAAAACACAAAGACCTTGAACAAGCAAAAGAAATATCAGATAAAGCGCATGGGGTTTACGGTAAGGCGAACTTACCTTCGTGGGCGCGCGGTGCTAATATGGGGAGTCAAGTAGGAAGAATGTTTTACATGTACAAAACTTACATTCACAAATATTTTCAAACGATGGGCGATATTCTTTTTAGAAAAAAAGATTACAAAGCCCTCGGATGGATGTTACTTTCACCTGCAATTGTAGCAGGCGCAGATGCAACACTTATTCCTATTATCGCGCGTGCAATTGCTTCTGTTATTCCCGGATGGGATGAGCCAGATGATATTGTTGAAGAGTTTTACACTTGGTTAGGCGACTCATTAGGAGAAACGAGTGAAACGCTTGCACGTTATGGTGTGGCGGGGCTTCTTGGTATTAATATCAAAGGAAGTATGGGGATTTCACTTCCTAATATGAGTTCCGTTCCTGATATTACAGATATTCTTGGGGCAAATTACGGATTATTTGAGGATATTATTGGCGGTTTTAATAACATTGCCAACGGTCAATACCTAAAAGGGATTGAAGAATTATCCCCTCGATTTGTGCGGGTTTACCACGCGCATACCGAGAATATAATTATGGCGTAACAGACAGCAAAAATGCTCCTGTATTTTATGGAAATAAGCAACTTAAACCGACCGAGTATGATTCATTCTTGCGTGCTTTTACTTTTAATCCTGTTGATATTTCATCTAAAAGAGAAGAACAATGGAACGAACAATCGGTAGAACGTAAATATTCTGAGTGGAAAAGTAGCATTTATTCAAAAGTAAGATCATATATTATGAATCAAAACAAAACCCCTTCCGAATGGAATGCGCTATTAGGGGAAATTATGAATTATAATAACCGAGTTGAAAGACACGGATATAAAAACATCCCTCAAATTACAAGAAACTCACTTCTTAATATAGAAAAAGTCGTTATGTCCCCAAACAAAAAAGAAAGGTTACGAGCAGGTGAAGAATTGAAAAAATCAACAAAAACAAAATTAAACAATCTCACAGATTTTAAATTTAAAACAACATAAGGCTAAAGTATGAATATTGAATTAATTAACATTGCGGGGTCAAAATACAAAGCAGTAGAAATGCCCGTTTTTACGCTTTGTGTTGATGAATCAATTGAAATAAGCGGTTTAGCACCGTCTATCCTTGAGAACACAGAAATATCTCTTGCCATCGGTCAAGATTATGATCAAAAAACGGGTGTATTATATTATAAAGACTCAGGATTTAGTGTTATATCAAATAATATTTTATCATTTAAAATATTATTAAACACGCAAGAGATGTACGACTTTATTGGGGCAGAAGAAGTTAAATCTTTGATTTGCGAATTAACATTTAAGCAATCACAAAATTCATTGGTTGAAAAATCGTGCATTCAATTTATGATAAAAGTACGCGGGCGCGTGCTAAATGTAGATACAGAAGGAGAAGATATTGCTACACCGTCTATATTTAGTCGAGTAGTCTTAGCACTTGATGAAATAGAAACTAATAAAAATATCGCGCTTAATTCTGCAAATATATCAACAGAAGAAGCAAATAAAGCATCAGGCAGTGCTATATCTGCAAGTGAGTCAGCAAGTTCAGCTACCAATAATGCAAGTATTGCATCTAATTCAGCAACAATAGCAACTGCGAAAGCAAGCGAAGCAAGCGCAAGTGCAGTAACAGCAACAGCTAAAGCTAATGAAGCAAGTACCAGTGCTGTAAATGCAAATAATTCTGCAACCACAGCAATAACTAAAGCAGATGAAGCAAACACAAGCGCAACTTCCGCAAGTGAGAATGCGTCAATAGCAACCGAAAAGGCAAGCGAGGCTACCTCCAAAGCCAACGAAGCTAAAGCTAGTGCAACCACGGCACAGAATGCATTAACAAATATTGAAACAGGCTTATTATCTAAAGTCCCCATCGAAACGACTGGCGTTCAACGCTTACGATCAAAGAACGGACTATATTCTAGGGAACTTAGATTTGAATATTTTAGCAAGGCAATCGTTTTTGAATCCAATATTAATGGGGTGACAGATTTAGATACTGTTGTTCTTCAATCTCAAATTCCAGATTATCATCCGTTCTATTTGAGAAAAGTTCAGACCCTTACGCAGGGCTCAATGGGATATGTTGAGTTTCCATCAAACGGAGTTTACAACGCTAGCCTTTACGAGGCAAGCATCAGTGTTGACGCGACTATTAATATCCCAGACAATCGTACAATGCCTACTGGGTATATTTGGGCCACAACGCTTGAAATTACCGCCACGGCAGATTGTACATTATCCGTGATGGTTTATGGTGGACTGACAATTAAACCCACGAATACTCCAGTGACGCAACTTACCGCAGGTCAAGTGATGAATCTCTACATTTATCAAAAAGGGACACGATGCTATATAACTTATGGCGAGGTGATCTCATGACATTAGCCCCTTTAGCACCCCCACAACCAAACGTAGCCACTGGCGGAGTAATTCCTACTGACATCGTTTGTTTCACGCCAACAGGCGCAGGTACTATGGAC
>CAZIVM010000149.1:0-4773 GCA_964542845.1 uncultured Victivallales bacterium | reverse complement strand
CCAAAACAAATTCGGGTAATACTAATCTTATAAAATCTTCATTATTTTTCAGACGGCAAAATCGAAAATTCGGCTAGCGAAGCCCAAGGATGAGTTTTATGAAAAGGAGCTACTGCCTCAAATTTGATATAGCGTGCGCGCACTGATTTTTCAAAGATTACTTTTTCTGAACCCATACCGATAAGATCACCCGATGCAAAAAGCGTCCATGCTTTACCATCATCACTCACATAAAAATTATATTTTTTTACAATACCATTGGTATCATTACTGCGCGCCGTAGCAACAAACCCCTTAAACGTGATCGACGTATTCATATCAAGTTCAAAAAAGTGAGGATATTTCGGCAAGAAATTCGTATACGCTGTATGCCAATAAGTGAGGGGATCATTATCAATAAGATGAGAGGCATTGCCTTCACCATATTCCTCACTTGATACCGCCTGAATTTTCCAATTGGTCTTAGGCAATCGTTTTTCAAAATCAACACGATAAGGTGGGGTAAAAAGAAGGTCTTTATTTACATTATAAGGACGAACCTCTATATTTCCTTCAATGAAGTTAAAAGGTGTGGTATCTTTTTGTAATTCGCCGTTAACATAAAAATCGAACAAATCATGCGTGGTGGGTTGAATCGTCACTTTTCCCCGCTCATCCCGTATAATTAAAGGCGCATGTGCAACAGGAATTACCGGCTGGTTATTTTTTTGCGGCAAGGGACGAATCACAAACCCCAAATGAAGTGGACGCGCATGGGTAATATAGCGGGCTAATGGCGGAGGCCCACATGACGCCCCTCCGAGAGCCATTTGAAATGCATCAACATTCACATAGGTATGCGTGCTAGAGGGTAAGCGATCTCTAAACTTCGAGCATGCAATTTCCTGTTCTGTCCATGGAGAAACACTCATATTAAAAACATTTTGATCATGCGATGGGAGAATCTCAACGGCAATAGATTCATTTGAAAATAGTTTTAGGGAGGATATCTCCATACGATTGCCTGAACTTTGAGGCTCAGTATAAGGTGTATACATTGCATTTAAGGGAAGGTTATTAAAATCGCTCAAAAATGTTGATTTTTTGCGATCCACATAATTATCCCATGGGCCGAGTCCACGATAACTCACCGTTTGATATGAGGGTGAAAAAGGAAAACGGAAACCCATTTTTGCAATAGGGCCAGTATAATTCTCGGGAACAATAATATTTTCAACGTTGATTTCGCCATTTCCAAAAATGGTCCAGACCGTGCGAAGCTTAAATACAGACACCGCATTTTCTGTAATCAAGTCAGCCCTTATTTGATACGTATTTTCATTTATTGATGTGCCTTCAAAATGGGTACATCTTGTCGTTATCTTATCATGTTTCAATGCATACCATTGTTTCTGTATCCACTTATCATTCCCCATTGGGGCACGGAAAATTTGAAACGAAACAGGATGGGTAATAACAGCGTTTTGATTATATTCTAAACGGGATAACATTCCTTTTTCAAAAACAACCTTAAATATTGAATTTGAAAGCGTATATGAATTTTCGGATTTTTCAATTTTTAGCTTAGGTAAATGGGGAAAATAGGGAAGCGATTCATTTTTTTGTGGCTCCCCTTAAAGTATTGATAAGCAAAAGGATAATCGCTACCGTACTTTTTTTCTCCCACTATCATAAACCCCTCAGCGGCCAAAATCGAATCAGAAATCAGAATTGCAGTAGATTCACCAGGTTGAATCGCATTAACGCTAACCGATTCATAAAGATGTGAATCCATACTCAATTGTCCATGCTTGGTAAAGTCAATCTCCTCCGAGGGATTTAATGGAATCAAGTAAAATGTTTCATTTAAGACTTGATGAGCATACTTATTTTTGATGCGAACTTGATTCGAGACTCCAATGCGCGTGAAGCTCACGGGTTGATAAACATAGCGCATCTCATGCGTTTTAGGTGTAAGCTCACGATCGGGCAAAACAACACCATTATCGCAAAACGATCCCGTATGAGGAGCATCACCAAACCCACCACCATAAACAAATACATTCCCTGTTCGAGGGGCCGCTTTGTAGTGGTGAGAATCGATCGCTATTCCCCGTGGCGATTGATCCACTCAATCCCAAATACACCCTCCAATTAAGCGCGGGTATTTTTCAAATAAATCTGCATATTCTTGAAAGTTCCCCAACGCATTCCCCATGGCATGCGCATATTCACAAACAAGAAATGGACGGTTCGTTTTTTCTTGACCAATGCTTTCTAACCCTTCAACCGAAGGGTACATGCAACTCCCCATATCGACAGCTGGGTGATGATGGGGAAACTCGCAGTAATGAAGAAGTCGCGTTGAATCACGTTCGCGAACAGCTTTTGCCGCCGCAACAAAATTTGGACCGTCGCCAGATTCATTCCCTAGCGACCAAAAGATAATTGAAGGATGATTTTTATCACGTTCAACCATCGCCATATTACGCGTTACGTGCGCTTGTTCCCAGGAAGGGACATAACTTACATTTTGATCTTTTCCATAGTCATTCATGGCCACACCATGCGCTTCACAGTTGGCCTCGTCGATAACATAAATACCGTAAGAATCACAGAGCTGATAAAAATAAGGATGATTAGGGTAATGGCTTGTTCGCACCGTATTGATATTATTTTGTTTAAATAGAACGACATCTTTCTCCATCACCTCGCGGGTAATTGCACGTCCCATATCAGGATCTGTTTCATGACGATTCACCCCTTTGATAATCACTTCTTTTCCGTTGATCAAAAGTTGCCCAATCGGGCCAGCCTCAACGGTTCTGAACCCTCCTTTCACGCTTCGTTGTGTAATCAATTTCCCTTTTTGTGTAAGTTGCATATCGAAGTCATAACACGTCGGAATTTCAGCCGTCCATGTTTCTACATTTTTAATTTTGGTTTTAAAATTTAGCGTCGCATCTTTTTGTGAATTTACACGTTCACAGCTTTATGTTTCTGTAAAAATCAATTTCCCATCTTTTGATATTTTGAAGGTAACTTCAAGATTTTCAACATCTGTTAAATTATAATTATGAAGCGTTACATCTACATCGGCAACCCCCGTCGAATACTGATTTTCCAGACCATTTCGAAGAAAGAAATCGCGAATTGTTACTTGGGGTTCTGTATAGAGTGTAACATCACGAAAAATTCCTGCATACCGAAAGAAATCTTGATCTTCTAAATAGGATCCATCGGCATGTTGATAAACTTCGACAGCAAGGGTATTCGTCCCCTCGCTTAAAAAAGAATCAACCCGAAATTCATGGGCGGAAAAAGAATCTTCAGCATATCCCACAAAGTCCCCATTTAACCAAACGTAAAAAGCCGCACCCGCACCATCAAAGCGAAGGAAAATAGGACCTTTATCCCATTTTCGAGGCAACGCAAATTCTCGACGATACGACCCTACTCCATTTCGTTCTTTATAGGCAGTAAAGTGCTTCGGAGGTTCCAATGTAACATACGGAATTTTGACACGAAAAGGATACACTGAGCTAGAATACAATACCGTGCCAAATCCTTCGATTTGCCATGAAGAAGGCACTTTGATTGTCGACCATGAATCAACGTGATAATCCTTCTTGTAAAAATCTTTTGGGCGTTGACTAGGCGTTGGCACAAAATTAAATTTCCAAATTCCATTTAGCGACATTGCCGAATCACTTTCACCTGTTTTTAAGGGATAAGGCAGTGCTCCTGATGCGCGAACAGGTTCTATATTTAACGCATTAATTAATTCATTTTCCCAATTGGGAACATCTTTATCTGAAGCGGATTTTGCGCAAACTACACTGACTTGCATACAAAAAATAAAAAGACCTAAAATCAATACGTAAAAATTCATTGTAACTCCTCAAAAAATTTGTATTCATATTGGATACCCAGAATGTAGGTCAACTGAATCTCCTTACCACTTTATTAATATATCACCGAAGAAATTAGTTTTCAAGTCTATTCTGAAAAACAGTTGCGTTTTTTGTTGAAAAATACACCAATTTGGACAGGGGGTATTTAAGTTTAACCCATACCGCAGGAAAAGATTGAACTGGACTCATGCAAGTCTGTGAAGTGAGAGCGGAACAGCCGTGCAAAGCACGTGTTATACAGGAGGCTCGTATAGATTGAGTGCGCCAACGCTTAATATGCAATGTCTTAGAGCGAAAATTGTTAATGAAGTTTTCTATTATACTGGTACTCAAAAACGTGAGTTCAAACGCCTTGGGTGCGTTGAGTTTATAGAAAGCAATGAGCTCTTCGCTCACATTTTCAAGGCATGCAAGGGCGGTTTGGGAATGCGACATCAAAAAGTTCTTAATTTTTTTAAAGTTTTAACACTCTCAGGCACAATGGCGTCAAATGCAAGAAATTTTGATAAACAGTTCCCACGTCTAATTTAATTTTATTTTTTGCCATGATACACCTCAATTCGAAAATACGAATAATTACGGATTGAGACAATATAGCACGTTTATAAAAAAAATAACCTCTGAAATGGTACTAAATGGCACCTTTTTGCAAAAAAGAAGGTAAAATGGTGGGCGGTGAGGGACTCGAACCCCCGACACTCTGGGTGTAAACCAGATTCTCTAGCCAACTGAGATAACCGCCCATACATAAAACTGGAGCCAGCGGTCGGATTTGAACCGACGACCGGTTGATTACAAATCAACTGCTCTACCACTGAGCTAAGCTGGCCACTGTTAAGTGGTGTAAGTATAATATACATCCTAAATATAAAAATACAAG
>CAZIVM010000148.1:0-4950 GCA_964542845.1 uncultured Victivallales bacterium | reverse complement strand
ATGCGTAATACAATATTATTATTCACCCCAAACCCATTGAGTACATTATGCCTATCGAGAAAAAAACATTAAAAGAAATCCCCGCAAAAACACGTCAAACCTATCAAAAAGCCATTGAGTCAGCAATGGCAAACCCAACGTATGGCATTATGATTATTGGCAATATCGTTCGCGCCGAACCTGGGTTTCTTGATGCACGTAAATTATTACGCAACCTTCAACATCGCGTGACTGATAAGCTCGGAATGATTGCTAACTTTACCGCTCAAATGAAGTCGACTGCCAAAGTAACCAAAGGCATGAGTGTCGTTCGTAAGAACCCTGAAGAAGCAATGCACCTTGCAGAAGAGGCGCTTAGTCTAAAATTAAATAATCCTCAAGCCCTTAACCTTTTAGCAGAATCTGCAACCGCCTTAGGGGCTCATTTTATTGCGGTAGAAGCCTACGAAACACTTTTAGGCTACCAACCTAAAGATATTAATGTAATGGATAAGCTCGCACTTGCGCTTGAAAAAGATGGTCAAACATCTGAAGTTCTTCGTATCCGTCAAGAAATTTGTAATCTCAAACCTGGAAACATGGAAGCCCAACAAAAACTTCGTGAAGCCGCCGCTCTTGCCACCTTAGGTGATACATGGAGCAAAGAAGACACCGGAACCTTCCGCGATAAAATTAAAGATACAGAAAATGCCAAAATGCTCGAACAACAAGATCGTATTGCCCGTAATGCAGATGATGTGGCTGAGTTGATTGAACAATATGAAGCCGAAATTGATGATGGCAACGAATCTATCGATTTACGACGTAAACTCGCAGAGTATTACCAACGCGCCAATCGTCATGAGGATTGTATTGAAGCCTATAAATGGATTGCAGATAAAACAGGCCGTATGGATCCAACCATTGATAAAGCCATTCAAAAATCAGAAATTGCACTTTGGGAAGCTTACGCGGAAGAAAATCCTGATAAGGCTGATGAAGTAGCGACAACTATTCTTCAACTTCGCCTTGATCGTGCCTATGCGCGTACAGAATCTTACCCCAATGACCTTCAGCTTAAGTTTGAATTGGGTGAAATCTACTTTGAAATCGAAGAGTTCGATGAAGCGCTTGAACAATTCCAGATGGCACAACGTAACCCACAACGTCGTCTGGATTCTATCGTTTATATTGGCCGAATCTTCCATTTCAAAAAACAATACGATATGGCCAAAGAACAATTCGAAAAAGCGCTTAAAGAGATGCTCGTTATGGATCCTGCGAAAATGGATACTCTCTACTATTATGGTAATCTTCTCGAAGATGCAGGCGAACCTCAAAAAGCACGCGAATGTTATACTCAAATTTACCAAGCAAACATTCGTTATAAAGATATTAAACAACGTGTTGAAAATCCATCTGCGTAAGTTGAAGCTATATGACAGATACCAACGTTATCATTTATCTTTTTGGCGCTTTTGCAGTCGCTTATCTTTGCGGAAGTATCCCCTTTGGCTTCCTCATTGGAAAACTTCATGGCGTTGACATCCGCAAAGTAGGTAGTTGCAATATTGGCGCAACTAACGTAACTCGTACTTTTGGGAAAAAGTGGGGCGTCCCTTGCTTTTTTCTAGATGCAATCAAAGGGGCATTACCTTTAATTGCGATATCAGCCATAACATTTGCGCCAGAGTGTAAACATCTGCCTCCATGGATGATCACATTAGCGGTAGTAGGTGTTGTTTTAGGACACATGTTTCCTTGTTGGCTAAACTTCAAGGGAGGGAAGGGGGTCTCAACCATCATTGGGGCATTAGTTGTAATTGCCCCTCTTCCAGTCTTAACAGGTCTTATTTTTTGGTTGATTACTTTCTATACATTTAAATATGTATCATTAGCAAGTATTGTCTTTGCAATTATCATGCCTCTCGCTCAAAATATTTTACCTCTCGTGTTTAAAAAAGAGTCAATTTTTGCCCCTTACCTCAATAATGCATGGCAAATTAGCGCACTGATTACTCTGTTATCAATTTTGATGGTTGTGAAACATCGCACAAATATTAAACGACTCCTCAATGGAACCGAAAATCGTTTTGTTCGCAAGTCTAAAACAGAACAACCCTCACAAGAAAGCGGGGTAGGGGAATGACAAAAAAAAGAAATATTGCGGTCTTGAGTGATGGCGGTTTTGGAACAGCACTTGCCCTTCATCTTATTAACAACGGACATAATGTGCGTCAATGGGGTCCATTCCCTGAGTATATCGCTGAAATGAATTTATCGCGTAAAAACCCGCGATTTCTACCAGCAGCAACGCTTCCAAATAATCTTGTATTATGCGAAAAGATGTTTGATGTTGTCGATGGCGCAGAAATTGTATTACTTGCTTCCCCCTCTCAATATTTGCGTGGCGTGCTTGAAGTATATAAAAAATATTATCAACCCCAACATCTTTTAGTAAACATTGCCAAAGGGATTGAAAACAATACTCTATTACGCATGAGTGAAGTGACCGAAGAAATCTTAGGTAAGAATTTGCGTTATGTTTGCATGTCTGGACCAAGTCATGCTGAAGAGGTGTTCAACGAAACACCTACTGCTCTTGTGGTTGCAAGCGCAAACGAAAAAGATGCAATTGAAGTTCAAGATGCTTTTATGAACGATACTTTTAGAGTTTACACGAGTCCTGATTTAGTCGGACTCGAACTGGGTGGATCTATTAAAAATGTTTATGCGATCGCAGCAGGCATTATTGATGGAATGAAGCTTGGCGATAATCCAAAAGCCGCGCTTGTGACCCGCGCAATCGAAGAAGTTAAACGTATGGGAATGACACTTGGAGGCTTGCCCGAAACGTTTGCAGGTTTAAGTGGTTTGGGCGATATGTGTGTTACATGTTACAGCGGACACAGCCGAAATCGTCATGTGGGTGAAGAGCTAGGCCGTGGAAAAAAACTTGCACAAATTAAAGAAGAAATGGGACTTTCTGTTGCAGAAGGGGTTTTCACGGCGTTAAGTGCATACCAATTAGCACAAAAATTGAAAGTTGAAACCCCTATTATTAATAAGGTATATGAAGTTTTATACCAAGATAAAAATCCTCGCGAAGCCCTCATTGAATTAATGTCAAGAAAGCCCAAAGCGGAAATCGAACATACATGACCCCTCTTCTCTTTGCCATGCTTTTAGGAGGAGCTGTATATGCAGATTCGTCTGCAACGTATTCTTTTTCACCTAATGAAATTGTCGCGATCCAGCAACTTAATGCAACTATAACCCAAGATAGCAAAATTCTTTTTCATAAAATCTTACTCGACCCTTTAACAAAAGAAATTACATTTGAAGGCAAATTTAATATTGTTGACGACACGCTTGAAGTATTGATTACGTCACCGAGTGGTCGGGTTCATGAATCCCCTATTCATACTGAAATTTCACCTCAACATTTTGAGACGCTACTTTGGCTTTCTGGAGTTCAAAAAGATTCTTTGTTTACTATTGAACTCAAAGATGCAAGGGGAGGGCGTCAACCTATAGAAAATCTTATTCGTAAAATAGATCAACGATATGGACACGAACCTCAACGTTTTTGGCAATTTACAGGATCTGGATTTGAACGAAATAATCATCTGGCAACGCGCGAAGGAAATCTTGCATTACTATGGAATGAAGGAAATACGGTTATCAAAAACCCTGAAAAAGATGGTGATGTTGGCAATAACTTTACGGGCGCAGCTGATTTTTTCCCTCCTAAAAAATATCGAGATTCAAAAGTTTTTATTTATATTAAACCTGTTTTAAATCCTGGAGCATTCAATGAAATCTAAACTATCATTTTCTCTAACATTGACTTTTATTATTTGCACGAGTTTCTTTTTTATTCATGCAACAGAAACAAAACCTACTCCTACACCTCCACAACCTAAGATCAAACAACCTCAACTTTCCGAGTCTCAAAAATATAAACTTTTATTATATCCTAGAACCAAAGATCAAATCAATAAAGGAATTAAAAGTATTGAGGCAAGAAAAATACCCAAAAATGTTTTACCCGATCAACATAAATGTGCAAATAAACTTAATATTTATCGTTGGCTATCTGGTGTCGACTCCAATGTGTCGATTTGTGAAACCGGAATTCAATATGCAATCAGTGCATCTAAGGCATGTAATAAGGCTAAAAAATTATCTCATGCACTAGGCGATAATACAGAAAAAGTCAATCTTCACATGAATAGTCGTGCGATTCAGCTCCATGAACAAATCGATGCTTACATGAACGATGCAGGTGATAATAACCGCGAAATTCGAGGACATCGCATGCATTGTCTTGATCCTCGACTAGGCGAATCCGGATTTGCAAGTGATGAAAATTATTATGCAATGTGCGTCTATCCTCCTTCTCGTTCTGTTGCTCCCCATACTCTTTCAAAAGGTTGGGGATATCCAGGCAAAGGATTTTATCCTATTAAATACCTTCACGGAAATGGATGGAGTTATTATCCGCCCTCAGGCGTCAAACTCCCTAAGGACCAAACCACTGTAAAAATGTGGCACTTAAAATCAGCGCCGCGCGCTCCTTTTCCTGACAACGAACCTAAAAAAAATCAAGGAACGCCGGTGAATATTACTGCAACATTTCCAACTGGCGACAACCTTGTTTTTGAACCCGAAATCCCAATTCCTTATAAAAAAGGGATATATTGGATTCGCATTGATGTTGGCGATCGAATTATCGATCAATATCTTGTTGAACTCTTTTAACTGAATTTCCGATAACGGATTCAGTCGGGCAGGGGATAGATGTTTCAAATCTATCCCTTTTTTTTATTTGCCCATAACTATATAATATCACTAGCGATATTTTCTACTGACTATTTTTTAGAGATTACTACACCCTCACCTTTTTTATTCATTGAAATTTATTTTATTTTTATGGGTGGAATATTGGAAATAAGATTTAATTAATTT
>CAZIVM010000147.1:0-5042 GCA_964542845.1 uncultured Victivallales bacterium | reverse complement strand
ATTAAAAAACCCCAATGTTAATATTAGTGAGCATCTCTTTCAAATTTCTAATTATGCATCGTTGATTAGAAACTATTCTAAGGACGAATTTGATATCTCAACTTTTTATGGATATTTGATAGGAGAAAATTTCAGTTTAGAAGAAGTAAGAGACGCAGATGGTGACTTTCTTGTAAGCCAGCACTTTAAATATGCATTTCGCCCATCTAAAAGAATTGTAGGAAAAAATAACCGCACAGATGGATCTCTTTATATGGAAGCACTATCGTATTCAACGTTACTTAAAAGGGCAAAGATGAGAAATAGTATATTTATGCACAAGTTGGGTTTTGACGACTCATACACAGATAACGAGGTGGGAGATGAATGAGGAGCAGACAAAGCACGATATGATTAGCCCAGCGTTGAAGGCGTCGGGCTGGGGCGAAGTGTCAGAGAGTTGGATTCGCTTGGAATACGTTATTTCACCCGGAAAAATCGGCGATAACAGCACCCCAAATAAAATCTTGAAAGCGGATTATATCCTCATTTATAAAAATGTAAAATTGGCAGTTGTCGAGGCCAAAAGCGATGAACTGGATGTGTTAGAAGGTGTCCCACAGGCCAAACTCTATGCCGAAAAACTCGATTTGCCGTTCGCGTTCGCCTCAAATGGAAAATCGATCTACGCTATTAATTGTCGGACAGGGCATGAAGAGATGATCGAACAGTTCCCCACACCTGAAGAACTTTGGGAATCGGTCATGGGCGATGCCGACAAGTGGCGCGAAATCTTCGACACCACCCCCTTCTACACCAATGGTTCACGCACACCCCGTTACTATCAAGAAATCGCGGTCAACCGTGCGCTCCGCGCCATCGCTAACGGCAAACAACGTATTCTTCTCACCCTTGCCACAGGAACGGGAAAAACATTTATTGCATGTCAGATTGCATATAAACTCTTTGAGAGCCGTTGGAACGTCCTCAAAACAAATCAACGCCCCCGAATCCTTTTCCTCTCCGATCGAAATATCCTCTCCAATCAGGCGTTTAACGACTTTTCGGGCGCGTTTGCCGACGATGCCATGACTCGAATTACGCAAAACTCCATTCGTAAAGACGGCAAAGTCCCAATGAACGCCGCTTTATTCTTCACCATCTTTCAAACCTTCGTCGGCGAAAAAGATGGGGTCACGCACTTTGGACAGTACCCTCACGATTTTTTTGATCTCATTATCATCGATGAGTGTCATCGTGGCGGGGCAAACGATGAGAGTCAGTGGCGTAAAATCATGGAATACTTCGATACGGCGGTCCAAATTGGACTCACCGCCACGCCACGTCGCGCCGAAAACATCAACACTTATAAATATTTCGGTGATCCCGTCTATGAATACTCCCTTAAAGCGGGAATCAATGATGGCTTTTTAACCCCATTTCGATATTGTCGCATGCTCAGCAACATTGACGACTACATCTACTCGCCTGAAGACGAAATCATCAGTGGGAGCGTCGAAGCAGGCAAGGTCTATAAAGAAAAAGACTTCTACAGCGGAAACATCACCATTAGAGCACGCGATATCGAACGCGTCAAAGAAGTCCTTAAACACATTCGCGAAAACGAAAAAACCATCATTTTTTGCGCAACGCAAAACCATGCGGCTCATATTACAGCGTTTATCAATCAACTCAAAAAAAATAAACATATCAACTATTGCGTCCGCGTAACCGCAAACGATGAGAATATCGGCGAAAATTTCTTAAAAGAGTTTCAAGACAATGAAAAATTTATTCCTTGTATCCTCACCACGAGTCAAAAATTATCAACGGGAGTCGATGCCCGAAATGTCCGCAACATCGTCTTGCTCCGTCCCGTCAACTCCATCATCGAGTTTAAACAAATCATTGGACGAGGCACGCGTACTTTCGACGGAAAAACCTATTTTACAGTCTACGATTTTGCCAAAGCGTATGAACGGTTCAACGATCCAAGTTGGGACGGTTCCCCACTTTGCGAAAAATGTGGCAACGATCCTTGTAGTTGTAAAACAGACGGAGGCACAACGTCTCCACAACCCAAAACCTGTAAATTTTGCGGAAAAAATCCCTGCGAGTGTCCCAAAGGGATCTGTCGTATCTGTGGAAAAAATCCGTGCGAATGCCCCAAAATTCGTCTATCTCAAGGCAATACACGCAATATTAAACACCTCAAAACCGATATGTTCTATGGAGCCGATGGGAAACCCATCAGTGCAGAAACATTCCTACAAGAACTGTTTGGTAAATTACCCGAGTTTTTTAGTTCGGAAACCGACTTAAAAGAACGTTGGTCAAATCCAAAAACAAGAAAAGAACTCCTCCGAAAAATGGACTACGCAGGCTATTCAAAAGAAATCTTGGAGTCGATTCAATCCATTATCGATGCCAAAGATTCAGATCTCCTTGATGTCTTGGAATACATTGCATTCAACACCACCCCCATCGAACGCGCTCAAAGAGCACAAAAAGCCCTCGAAAAAATTAAAACTATATTTTCAAAAGATGAATCCGACTTCTTACAATTTGTCCTTGAACAGTATACTCACGACGGCGTATTTGAACTCTCTGAAGAAAAGCTACCCCAACTCATTCAAATATATTATGGTTCTCCACACGAAGGGATTAACAAATTGGGTTCATTACCCCACATTAAAACCACCTTTGCAAACTTCCAAAAATATCTCTACGTGAGTTGAAGTCAAACGCGCGTATGAAAGCGCAAAATCCTGCACACTACTTTCAACTCAACGCTCTATGTTTCAATAACACTATTCACAATTCCTACGCATTTCTATCGTTACTGGAAATCTTAAGTAAGAGCCATTTTATAAGAAAATAGATATAAAAAAGGCGTGTGTAAAAGTAACTACACACGCCTTGAAACAGCGGTTAATTCTAAGTCCTATTATTTAGAAATTTTTATAATTCGGAAGCCACATGTATCATATCCACGACCCAACATGTCCCCATCAAAATATGTTCTATATGCAGATCGACATTTTGTTGCATCATCATTCCAACATCCACCTTTTAGCACGCGCCCTATCCCACCGCTTGATGAGACAGGATCTTTTTCTGGACTTTTTGTATAAAAATATGCGTCATAATGGTCAATACATATTTCTTCAACATTCCCATGCATGTCATAAAGTCCCCATGCATTAGGTTTTTTTTGTCCCACAGCATGAGTTTTATAATCGGCATTTTTGTTATACCAAGCTAATGCATCAATGGAACTCCCCGCATAGGGTGTTGTTGAACCCGCACGACATGCGTATTCCCACTGAGCCTCTGTTGGCAATGTGTATTCTTCTTTATCAGACAGGAGTCCTGCATCTCTCGCCATATCAGTTAATTTCTGACAAAATTCTAGTGCTTTTTTACTTGACATATCCGTAACAGGAAGCTGTTTTCCTTTGAACCGAGAGGGGTTTTCATTCATAACTTTTTCATAAAGTTCTTGTGTTACTTCAAATTTTCCTATCGAATAGTTTTGTGTAAGCGTTACTTTATGTTGACGTTCTGAGCTATCCTCATCTCGTCTTCCTGATTCTGCTTGCAAACTCCCCTTCATAAATGAACCTGCTTTAATTTGAACCAAGTTTAACCCTTCAAACTGATTTATTAAGTCTGGATAAACATTCAATTTCTTAAATTTTAAAATCACTGGAAGCCATTTATTTTTATTTGGAGAAAGAAAATTGTCATTTTTGGGATTCATTTTTTTTGCAATTGCATAATAATTTTCTACAGCTTTCTTAATATCTTTTCCTGTTCCAATCCCGTTTTCAAACATCTCACCTACACGAAATAAAACACTGTCAGATGGATTTTGTATTTTTTGATAAAAGGCAAGTGCCTTTGAATGATTTGGACTTACAAATTTTCCAGCATCATAAATCTCCGCGAGGAATTCGGGGTGTGCATTAAGAATTTCGAGTTTTTCAATTGCTTGAAGATTTCCTTTTTCAGAAGATTGATAATAATATTTTACAGATGTATTGATATTTTTGTCTGTCCCGATTCCATTCTCATACATTTCAGCTATACGGAAAAGATATTCTTTTGATGGAGTCTTTACTTTTAAGTAATACGCTAGTGCTTTCTCGAAATTTTGGCCAACAAATTTTCCTGCATCATAAATTTCCGCGAGAAACTCAGGATAAACATCTTGCATTTCAATCCATTCTATACAAACTGTATTTCCTGTTTTTGCTAAAATTAAAGCGACCTCTTTCAATCGCGTTTTTTCTTTACGTGATGGATTTTCAATATTCTGATAAAGAGTGAACGCTTTAAAATAATCTTGAGGGACAAATTTCCCTTGATCATAAATCATTGCAAGAAATGCGTGATGAATGTTTAGAGATTCAAGTTTGTTAATGGCATCAAGGTTTCCGTTTTGTGCCATTTGATAATAGGCATTAATTGCAGCGTCCTTATTAATTGGTGTTCCGATTCCTTTTTCATACATCTCTGCAACTCTTAAAAGAATTGTATCTGTTGGATTCTCAATTAAATTATAATAATGCAATGCCTTTTTATGATTCTGACTTACAAATTTCCCTTCATCATAAGATTTTGCAACAAGTTCTGGGTGAAGCCCCTTTCTTTCAAGATATTCAATACCTACGGCATTTCCACCTTGAGCTATTTCAAGGCCGAGTTCGTCCAAACGTGCGTTGATATCATTTGAAGGACGAGTAATTTTTTGATAGTAAGTAAACGCTTTTACTTTATCTTGTGGAATAGATAAGCCCGCATCGAAAAGTTCAGCGAGAAATTGATTGCGCATATTAGGATCTTGTGGGGATTGGTCTCCATCAAAATTTTCAACAATAGGGAGGACATCTTTATGTCCTTTATCCATAATATATTTGATATACGAAAAATCGTTGTATTGGCAAGCGAAGAATATACTCGCATCAATTACTTCTTTGGAGAGTGTCTTGTTAATATTAAATGCATCGTATAAATCTTCACAATTTCTAAGGTGACGCTTCTCTTTTCTACGATCGGCA
>CAZIVM010000146.1:0-5092 GCA_964542845.1 uncultured Victivallales bacterium | reverse complement strand
AAAAGTTTTAACACGCTCCGGCACTATGCCAATAAATCGTGTTATATTATATAAAAAATATTAAGTATAAGGGAGCTTTAAAATGCATAAATTATCTGTCATTATTCCTCTATATAATGAGGAAACATATATTACCGAGTTGCTCGATAAAGTCGTTGCTGCAACTGTCTCAATTCCCAAAGAAATAATTATCGTGAATGATGGTTCAACCGATTTATCATATGAAGTTGTTCAATCTTGGATAAAGACCCATTCTGAACTTGATGTTAAGCTTTTGACTAAATCAAATGGCGGTAAAGGTTCAGCGTTTCGCATGGGAGTAGAGGCATCAACAGGTTCTATTGTAATTAATCAAGATGCAGATTTAGAGTATGATCCTAATGATTATCAAGTCTGTATAGATCCTATTCTTAAAGGTGAAGCTCATGTTGTATATGGGTCACGCGAAATGGGGCGCCGACACGCTTCTGCTCATTTTATGTTTCTTATGGGAGGATATGCTGTTACCGCTGCCACCAATTTTTTATATGGCTCTTCAATTACGGATGAACCCACTTGCTACAAAACATTCGATGGACCTCTTATTCGAACCTTGTTATTTAAGGGAAATCATTTCGAATGGGAACCCGAGATTACTGCTAAATTATTACGTTTAGGTTTTGAAATTAAAGATGTTCCGATTAATTACTATCCTCGTAATATTTCAGAAGGAAAAAAAATTAAATGGTATGATGGAGTTGAAGCATTGTGGACGCTTTTGAAATGGCGTTTTATCCCGATTGGAAAATTGAAAGAAAAGCTTAAAACAGTTCCCGTAGAATCGCAAAATTCACAACTTTCAACTTTTTCAAAAGTTGTGAAAACTCATTTTAATCTAAATTTATTTTTGATATTGGCATTTCTTATTGCCATTGGGCTTCGATTGGTATTTGCATGGCCATCTTTTGAAGATCCGTTAAAATATCTGGTACGTCCAGACTCAAATATGTATTTAAAAAGTGCGATGTCACTTCTTGATCATGGAACGTATGCAATTAATGGGGAGTTTACTTCTTTTTATCCGCCGGGTTATCCCGCATATATAGCTTCTATATTTGCGCTATTTGGGAAACATCCTATATTACCGCCTTTGATTTCAATTTTTTTAAGTTGTGTGGTGATGTGGATGACTTATATTACAGCAAAATGTTTTACATCGCGAGGGGTCTCAATTTTGGCTGCTCTTTTGGTGGGATTGAATCCTACAATGATTGCCCATGCCCCTCTTTATTTGTCTGATACGCTTTTTCTTTTTGTGATTTCGATACAACTTTTTTGTTTTGCAATCTTTTGGAAAAAATCAAGTACTTATGCATTTGTGTTATCAGTTGTGTTAGCGGGTCTAGGCGCGTGGATACGTCCTGTAACTTTGGTTTGGATTATTCCAGCGGTGTTTATGTTGTTGATTAAGAAAGATATTCAATGGTCATATAAAATCAAAATGTCCATCATTTCTACGGTCCTTTTTATCGGCGTGATGATGCCGTGGTGTATTCGTAATTATGAAGTTGGGCATGGTTTTAATATTGCATCTTCTGCACCATCTGTATATCGATATCATATGAACGTGGCACTTGAGGCATCTTTAACGGGGCAAAATTCAGATTCGTTGCGAATGATGTATGCCCAAGAAGATCATGCACAATTTGCACTTTATCCTGATTCATATAAAACTGTCGCAGAGCGTAATGCGTATATTATGCACAAGTGTAAAGAAATATCTAGTTTAAACACCTTGACTTTACTCAACTATACCTAATCACGCACAACTTTTGTTATATGAAGCTCAATCGAGGTTTTAGCACTTTTTGTGAAAAACGGCATAAATAGGTGGCGCAGTAGGCCTTTTTTTACTGAAAAATTTACTGCGACACCTCATTGGTTTTTAAAAAGAAAGCCCCCTGCAAGAGCCTTTCTGTCATCTTGCAAGGGGCTAATTTTATTTACTGCAATAATTGCAGTAGCGAAAAATAACTTACTGCGGGATTCACTGCACTTAGTGCAGTAAATTTACTGCGCCATCTTTTTTTGTGCTTTTGGATTGATCCACAAACATTCAGTGCGGCCTTGTTTCTCTTTACAAATTCCATCGCCCTGGAGGCCTGACTTCTTTGTTCGTCCAGCCGCTGTGCAGATTACATTGATTGATTTTGAAATCCATCCTGCGTCTAGTAACGGTGCATAAATTTCGTTCGGGTAGCCGCTCAGCATAACCGCGCCTTTATAGTTGATTAATCGTTCAACCATTTCGCGGGGATCTTTATCTTTGAGTTCGTGAGCATAACCGCCTGATTTGCGCGCCCCCGTGACGTATGGAGGATCGCAGTATGCGAGCCATTCATCGCCGTCGTATAGTTCAAGAGCTTCGCGCCAATCCACGCATTCGATTACTGCTCTCGACATTCTCTCGTGAACTTCTGGAAGGATTTCGAGCGCAGATTTTAGCGCGTTGATGGTTGAGCAGCGGCCTCCGCTTGAAGACTGAGAGATTGCAAATGACGAGCCTGTCCCGCTGAAACTCAGGCGTTGCGCGTAATACCAGTGAACGGCCTGTTCGACGCTGTCGTGCAACCGTGGCCAAAGAGCGACGCTGTCTTCGAAGATTTCGCGCGACACCGGGAGTTGGGTTATCTTCGCCATGAATGCGCGGAAGGTGTCCTCGTTTTGGATCACGCGGAAGAAGTTGACTAATCCGCGGTTGACGTCGTTGTACACTTCAACGCTCGCGGGTTTTTTGGCTAGGAGTATTGATCCGCCGCCACCGAACGGCTCGATGTATTTTTCATGTGGTGGGAGATTGTCGAGGATGAAATTTTTAATTCGTGGTTGAGCCTTACCGCCGAACCACGCAAAAGGGCAGCGTGGCTGGTGTTTTAATTTTGATTTTGACATTGATTTTTGTTGTCTTTCGATTTAAATTTAAAATAAAAAAGCCGAACCCGCTTTAAAATTCTCAAACTCGTGCTAATTTAAAGCCCAACGTCTACGGCTGGCTTTTAGCGTTTTGTTGAATTTCTAGTGGGTTCGGCAACTCATGCGGGAGGGGTCGGATCCTCACCGCATCGGCCAACTATTGATAATTGTTTACTTCATAAATTCCTCGCTTTCTCACGTGCGTGCGCGCGCGTTTATAATTAAGGTTAAAAGGGGAGCGGGTCTTTGTTTTCATAACTCACCTCTGCGGATTGGAGCATTCCTTGAAGATTTGGACGTCTCATGGTCTCACTTGATTCATAACGACTCATCTTTTCTTTCAGTGCATTAATGAGCTTTGACGCTTGATCGCGCGTGAGTTTTTCTGGCGCATCAGGCGCAGGGCCAAACGCTCCGTTATGAATGATAGATTGAATGTAACTCCATTGTGCGAATTGAGGTTCAAACGCGCATAAATCTTTGCGACAAGCATCGATGAGGTCAAGTTGCTTTCGTGTAGGTTCTGTGCCGTTCGACTTCCCATTATTTCGGCTTGGACTTCCTTGTGAATTTGCATGTCTTCTGCGGTGAAAACTCCATGGATCCGCGATTTTATTTAAGACATCTGAAGGCGTGACAATTTCGTTTGCAATCGCCTTGCAAATCTCAATTTCAAGCCAACACATCACTTGTTCAAAATGGGTATTTGTGAGTCGTTCATCGGCTGCGCTGTTGCACCCAGTGATTGCTTGCATTTGCGCGCGGTACTCAGCGTCTGCCACGCCTGCAACCGACTTCATTTGATGCAACCACGCTTTTTGTTTTGGCGTCCACATAACTTCAGCCTATCCCGTCTATTTTGTCAATGATTATCGGTTGAAAAGCGGGTTTTTCCATGTGATTTTTTTTGTCGGCTATCCACACAAAATACAATTTGCGTCCTCCGCGACAATTCCCTAAAATTTTCTGGCTCCTTTCGCACGCTTCGTTGCCACAAAAATGACACCGACGGCATCCATCAACCCCGTTTGGCGTCAGCATCACAGTGAAATTTAAACCCTCAAAATTAGTTAAAATCATTTTGATGTCTCCTCTCTACAGTCTGGTGTATTTTTGATGATATTAATTAGTTTTTCAATAGATCCAGCAAGGTATTTTTTCTGAATAATGCCGCTTGATATCATTAGCAGAATGTTGAATTTGTCAACTTGACGCCCTGATAGTTCTTGAAAAACTTCTGGTGGGAGCTGAATTGTGCATTCATTTATAATAACTGTTTTTTTTCCTCTTCTCACATACCAAAGTGCTTTTTGGAGGTCTTCAATTTCTTTTTCTGGACCTCCTTTTTTGCCACTTCTCCACACGTATTTGAACGCATTTCCCATGCAAAAACCAAGTTTTTCAGCAAAATCTATACACTCAAATTTATCCCCCGCGTAATGCGGAGGATGGTTAATCATATCATTACTCATTTTGTTGCCTCATCAATTAATTTTTTGTCAACATCCAAACTTACTGAATCCCCACTGATCACACGCGCGCCTGGCACTTCTTTTTGTGTGAGTTCTACATAATTTTTAACAGCATTTTTGTCGATGGTCTTTTTATTTTTATACAGTGTTAATTCGTTTTTGTCGCTGTATTCAATCACTTTTTGCTCGTCTAAAATCTCAACGCTTGAGGTGAGCTTGAGTTTAATCTTCCCTTTGGGCGTGCTGATCGAACGTTTGGTCTCGTATTTTGTGCGATTCACGAGTGTGTAACGTTCAATGTCTTCCCGGATCAATTCCATCTCCGCCTCAAAAGGTTTCTTCTCATCTGCGCAGCGTTGATTGATAACGTCAATTTCTTTTTGTGCTTGCGCTGCGATCGCGGTCCACTTAATTTTGAGGGCCGCATAGCGATTGAAAAGTTCTTTGACTTCTTCCTCGGTCATGTTGAGGGCTTTTCGGTTGTTACCTAGTGTTGTTGCTGCATTCATTTTGTCGTTCCTTTCGTTTGAGTTATTTGTCTTTGGTTTTATAAAATTTGCATTCTGTTTTGCACGGTATTCGATCCACCGCGCATCTTGCTTGCTCTGTTAAGCCGATGTGTTTACACGCTTTCGGACTAATGTAATTTTCGCACTTGTCAAACATTT
>CAZIVM010000145.1:0-5172 GCA_964542845.1 uncultured Victivallales bacterium | reverse complement strand
AGGTACATAATAATGTATTTTTTTTATAGGCAAATTTGCAAGCTTAATTAATATACTAATATAAGTTTTTTAAGAAAAAATACAATTATTTCTCATAAAATACAATATTCATGATAGTTTTATCAAAAAAATTATAAAAATTTTATCAAAAAGACCACACACGATCCTACTGGAGTAGGAAGCGTGTGGCATCGTGGACTTATTGGGATAGTGGGTTTAAGCGGTGAACTTTTGAGAGAGGGTGTTGAGGGAGAAGGCGTGGGTGATGGCGCGATGGGCAAGATCTAACCGTGAGGGTGTGTATTTCTTGATGATTTCCGTGCAAGCGTTCAGTAAACCCCAGTTCGTTGGGGAGATGAGTGTTTTGTGTCGGGGTTCTTTGTACTCTCGATAAACGGGAAGAATATCGCTACTGTTAATCCCGCCGCACTCAGCGATTCGCACAATATTTGAACGTGCAAGATCGTCGGTGATGTACTCACGTTTGAGTTGCGTGACCATTCGTTCGACAATTGAGAATTCAGCGTCGAGGTTTTCGACGGCGTTCTCAACCAGTTTAGGGACATCAATCTCACCGATGTGTCGACGCTTGATCACGTACGAACCCCCGAAACAGAGGTTGCTACAAACCACCACGTTAATCTCTGCGGTGAGTCCGAACGATAACGTTTTATCGTGTGAGTTACGCACACCAATACAGCGCGTCCATTCGCTCGATTCATTGTTTGGCGCAATCCGAACGTCATCGAACCTTTGACTCCCATCACGTGCAAGTCCGTACTCCTCGTTTAAGATTTGCAAATTACGTCTTTGGAGATTTTCGATAAGGGTGGTTACCACTTCTTCATGCGAAATCTGACACCAACGCCCATCTCCTTGGGGCGTCGGGATTATGGAAAGTTCGGAACGGTCAACGAAACTTCCGCCACCTGACATTGATAGTGTAGACATAGTTCACCTCGTATGTTAAGGGTTATTTTAATTCTGCGAATTTGTAGTTTTTGAGTGGATGGTATTTGTATTTGCCACGACCTAAAGTAGTACAATAGACCCATTGGTTATTTTCATATAAATAGACATATTCGGCCCAGTAGCATTTGTGCCCTTCTTTTGCTGTTTCATCCTTAGACTTCCAGTGTCGAGGTGGTGAATAGTCCTCTCCACGATCACGATGATAAGCAACGACAATACCACCTATAGGAGTTTCAAAAGAGTGGTTACTATCGGTGGTCGGTGCAACATTTTCAGCGAGTAGGCTTATATCCCCGAGTGCCAATAATGACTGTATTTTCTCCAAGTCTGAATACGATTCTAATAAGAGTTTGCCATTATATTCCGGGTATCCGTCCCAATGACAATAGATGGTTTGACATGATCCATCTTCGTTTACGATTCCAATAAGGCTGCGAGTAGACATAATAAATCCTTTTGTTAAATGTTAGTTTTAGTAAGCCCCACGATTCTACTATGGTGGTCGTGGGGACTATATAGGTGGTTATTAGTAGTGGTGGTTTGAATAGGGATAGTAGGATTACCAACTACAGTAGTAAAACAATTTACTATCGGTGGTTGTTTGATTATTTACGAGTGGACGTAGTATTCGAATAGTATTGAATATATCAAATAGATATTCGTCGTTATATTCGACCTGTCCCCAAAAGAAACCACCCATAGTAGGGAGATGTTGTTGAGCATATACAACCCAGTCTTTCTTGAGTACAAATACTTCTAGAATCTTTTCGCAATGAAGTAGTAGTTCTTGTACTTTTGCTATTGGAACTTCTACCTCATGACAATTAAGTTCAGTATTACCATCACACACATTTTTGAGTATCCATGCATGAATTTGATTAGATTTTCGCCAGTAACCGACTTCTTTTTCTTCAGTTGATGTTTTAAGTTTTAGGTACATATCGAGTCCCATAATAGGCTCCTTTGGTTAATAAGTTTTAATAAGTACACCTAGTATTCTGCTAATTTAAATACTAGGTGTGGTTGATGGAATATATCTACATAGTTATTTATGCCATTTACGACACGCGGTTCCATACGGACATCCCGAACAGGCAAAACAACCTTCATTTGGATAGAAAAGTTTGTGTTCGACAATCCGTTCGGCGGTCTCAATCATACGAAATGCACGCTTGAAATCATCTGGTGAACGTTCCGTAAGAAACGGAGTAAAAGTGGGTGTTTTTGTTTTCGTGACCACATCATACCGAAACAGTGGAATCGATCCCACAATTTCCTGCATGGCGTACGAATAAAGTGTGGCTTGAAAATCTTTGTCGGCCTTGTCAGATGCCCACCGTGAAGCTGACGTCTTCCAGTCAACCACAACCAATTTATTTTGGGTGTCGCGAATGATTAAATCGAACTCACCGATGAGCTTTTTCGTACTGTTTGGGATGTCAACCGAAAACGCGTGGGCAACGTCTAAAACAACCATATCCTTGGGGTAGTTTTCCGACGCCGCACGAATCATGTTTTCCCCTTTTATGAGGAGTTCGTCGCGCGCTTCGTTTGAGATGTCAATCAACGGATTATTATCGACACGATTCGTGAAATCATCGTGAAAAGATTTAACCGCTTCTTCGATATTTGGGGCACCGTTTTTAATAGAACGCAAGTACGCACTCATCCCTTCGTGAAACGCCACACCAAACGGTAAACATACCGACATTGCCTCAGGTTCGAGTTTATCGATGTACTTGAATTTCCACTGAAGCGAACAGATGTTAAGAAGCGTGTTTAAACTCGAAAACGACCAATGCGGACGTTCCTTATAAACATTAAGATTCGGACTATTCATTCTTTGTCCTTTCGTTTAAAATGCAAAAACCGACCCACCGCATAAACGGTGAAGTCGGTTCTTACGATTGTGTTTTTGTTTTGTCGATTAAGCGACTTTTAGTTCTTCAATTAACATGGTCGCCTGACGTTTTGTCAAATGAAATGGATTCACGAGATTAAACCTTGACAGCAACATTTTGATGTCGACCTTTTGTTGTTTACAAAGCGTGTTCAAGAAGGAGACTTGTTTGTTGCTTGCTGTGGGTTCATCATCTTTGAAAATTGGATCAGAACTTTGAGATTGGTAGTTTTGTTGTTGTTTAGGTTTACCATGAAGTTCGGATTCCACAGATTCACGGGCTAGTGCAAATGTTTCTGCAATCTTGGTTTGGATTTGTTCTGACGTCATACCATCGGGAAGTTCGACTTCTAATGAGACATGATAGGATTGGGATGAGTAGTCGCCTTCGGCAGGGACTTTCTTGGAATACGAGGCATTAAGTTTTAACATGGGATTCTCCTGTGTTTATTGCTTGTTGGATTGTTTGTTCGTATAATCATGGATTATTCGTTGGGGTTTGATGGTGTGGTTTTATCATTGACGTAATCAATGATTGACGCAACGAGATGTGCAACTGCGGCAAAAATAGAGCCCATAAGAACCTCCTTTCGTGTAAATGTTTTTTAGTGTTATTCGGATACGCTTTAAAAATAAAAATCTTCCGAGAGCATCTCCGCTCCCGAGGGATAGAATTAAGGGGGTGTCATTACTTGACATAATGTGGCATAATATGTCAATATAAGGGGTGTCATAATCAATAAATGGACACAAAATGGACACAAAAACGGAAAAAAGAGTTGTTTTACACTCAAAAGGGTCTGACTCTTAATCATTGGGTCCGCGGTTCGAGCCCGCGCGGGTGTACCAGCTTTTTTAGGCAGTTTCGGGCGTGAATTACGGATATAACTTGTTGCTTTTTTATTTAAATTAATTTGTTGACAATTTGCTTTTTCGGTAAAATGATAATATATTAAATCATTTGTGTTACATTATAAATGATTTAAGAAAGGATTTTTATGAAAGTGGAGTCGCAATTTAAGATTCAAAAAGAGCATTTAACATGGATTGACTTAGTTCGTTTTATTTCAATGTTTATGGTAGTAATGGTGCACTCTTGTGATGGGTTTATGATGAATTATCCCTCTGGATCTGTTCAACATTTTTGGGTTGAGCTTTATGGGTCATGTTTACGCCCATGTGTTCCCCTTTTTGTGATTATGACTGGAGCATTATTAATTCCGAATAAAGAGTCGTATGGTGAATTTTGCAAGAAACGTTTATTGCGCATTTTATATCCATTTTTAATATGGTCGGTTCTTTACATTTTTTTCCCTGTTGCGGTTTGTTTGTGCGGCGGCGGTACAGAAGAGGTTCTTGCCGTATTTCCATACGCATCCCCGATCGATACCTCGTTTCAAACCTTCTTAATTAACCTCATTTTTATTCCTGTTCAGTTTTCTCAATATGCCATTCATTTTTGGTATATTTATCTTTTGATCGGACTCTATTTCTTTATACCTATTCTTTCTGCATGGTACCAACAAGCCACAGAAAAAGCGAAAATAACCGTTTTAATTTTATGGGGAATCTCATTGTTATTGCCGTTTATACCTGTTCTTGCAAACCTAGCCTCACAAATAGAATTAGGGGCAATCATTGTGCGTGATTTTTCTGCACGTTTTGCCCCCTACAACTTTGGCATCTTGGGAAAATGTTCTTGGAATGAATTTGGCACGTTACACTATTTTTCAGGATTTTTAGGTTATCTTTTATTGGGGGCTTACTTGCGAGAAAAGTTTACATTCATCAAAACGAGCGTTTCAATTCCCTTAGGTATTATTATGTTTACAACAGGTTCTATTATCACCTATTTTGGCACCATTTGGATGTGGCGTACTCCAAACGCTACAGAGGCAATGATGGAACTTTTCTGGACATTTAATTCGCCACAAGTTGCGATTCAAACGATTGGATTACTTTTTATTTTATGGAAAATAAAAATCACATCTCCCTTGCTTCAAAAAAGTTTATACAACTTTTCTGTTTATAGTTTTGGAATCTTTTGCATTCACTACTTTATCATTGGTGGGCTCCAAGCGGTGACGGCTAACATATCTATTTATCCATGGTTAAGACTCCCCCTCGCCTCATTGATTGCGCTTTTGATCTCATGGGCGATTATTTTTATATTGTCGCGCATTATTCCGAAAAAGTTCATTTGCGGATAGGGTTTATTGAACATTTAATAACTCATAAATATAAAAAAGAGCCTCGGAGGTGTTGAACACTTCCGAGGCTTTGTTGTTTTATCAGAACTA
>CAZIVM010000144.1:0-5197 GCA_964542845.1 uncultured Victivallales bacterium | reverse complement strand
CCCGCAATATGGACGGGACCCTGGGAGAACGGGCGAAAAAATCAAAAAAATTTGTAATTTTCAAAATTGATATTATATTATAACATATTTAATAACAATCATCATATAACGGAGTTTACTATGCACAAAATACCCCCAGAAGCGACAGGCGATGTGTTTGCTTTCGAAAACTTTATTCTTGAAATACACGATGCCTTAATTGAAGATCAAGGTTCCCCTAAAGGGCTCTGGCAATATTGGACACAACTTCCTAACTCAATTCGATCATTTTTATTGGTTAATCGCTTTATTGGCGATATGGTTAACGGTGGCGCAACACAAGTGATGTGGCATAATATCCATGAACTTGAGTCGTTTTTAAAAGCAACGAAAGCCGCTTTTGCTTTTTTTGATATTCCTGTTTATATGGAAGAGACTCAACGTTTTCTCGATTTAGCACTCCCGCTTGAAACTAAGTGTTTAGACTATTTTAAGCGTGATGATTTTGCTGGATGGGTCGAAGATCTTGATGCAGAAGAACTTGACGATGCATTCTGTAACGACTTATTTGACGAACACGAAATTACGGATATAACTCTCTATCCGCAAATTGACTGGTGGCTGAAAGATCATCGCGCAGATGTTTTAGCGGATTTGAGCACACTTTCTCAAATAGGATAAACTTTTTTTGATAAAATATTGATTATTTTCAATTTTTAGCTTGAAAAATGAAAATAGTTGATTATATTAATATGTAAAGATGTACATGTTTGTATATTAACAAAAGGAGTAAAAATGCCTTCCCCCTTTAATATTAATGAAGCGACTGCGATTGCAATACACGCCATGGTGATGTTGGCGAAACCCGATGCGCATAAAAGCGCAAAAGAGATTGCTGAGGTGTTAGGCACTTCGTTACATCACACGATTCGCGTGATGCATCAACTCCGAAAACTGGGTTATGTACGATCTATTCGAGGTCCGACGGGCGGATTTCAATGTAATTGCGATCCTGATACCACTTCATTTTTAGATATTTATGAAGCAATGGAAGGTTCTTATGAGTGCAAACATTGTATTTTAATGGGAGAGAATCGTTGTCCTACCAAACATTGTCTTTTTTCAGATCTCACTGAAAAAGTAGATCAAATGGTCATAGAATTTTTTCGTCAAAATAAACTTTCACAAAAAGAAACTAAGGAGAATGAGGTATGAGTGGTAAAATTATTCAAATTGATGCCGAAAAATGTGTCGGGTGTGGCGCCTGTGCAGCCGCGTGTCATCAAGGTGCGATTCAGATGATTGATGGCAAGGCGAAATTGGTCGATGAAAATCATTGTGATGGTTTAGGGCGTTGTCTGCCGCAGTGTCCTGTGGATGCGATTCGACTCATTGATCGTCCTGCTCAAACACAAGCGAAAGAGGGTTGTCATTGTTCCTCACAAACTGAAATTGCTGTTCAACCCAAATATCCACCGCCATTGAAATGTGGATGTCCTGGAAAGATGGTACAAACGTTCGAGGGGCAAAAAATGGACGCTTCATCTGCTCAAGAAATTCCTTCAGCTTTACGTCAGTGGCCGGTTCAACTGCAACTTGTGCCGATTAACGCCCCCTATTGGAAAGAGGCGGATTTGTTGATTGCAGCGGATTGCACGGCGTTTAGTTATGGTGGCTTTCATCCCGATTTTTTGAATGGGAAACGATTAATTATTGCGTGTCCGAAGTTAGATGACACGAATGATTATGTGGAAAAGCTCAGCGAGATTTTTGCTCAAAACGATATTCGTTCACTCGAGGTACTCTATATGGAAGTGCCGTGTTGTCATTCATTGGTAACAATCGTGAAAGGGGCATTAAAAAAATCGAAAAAAGATATTCCTGTAAAGTATACTGAGTTATCTTTGCAAGGCGAGATTAAAAACTAAATAAGGAGGTTATTATGACTGCTATGTTTTGTTATCAATGTGAGCAAACCGCTCAAGGAAAAGGGTGTACGCTGGGGGGTGTTTGTGGTAAAACTCCACAAACAGCTGTGATGCAAGATCTTCTGCGTGCGCTAACGGTTGGAATTTCCCAGTATGCACACCGTGCGCGTCTGCTCGGGAAAACATCGGATGAAATTGATCGACTCACCTATGAATTTTTGTTTACAACTATTACGAACGTTAATTTTGATTTTGAAAAAATCAATACAATGTGCGATTTAGCTGAAAAAACAATGACACATGCCGCCGAACTCTACGCTGCGGCGTGTGCCGAAAATTGCGTGCAACCCGAAAAAATGATGGGGGCATGTGAGTTGATACTTCCCAAGTCGATTGATGAACGTATGGAGATGGCTTTTGCGTGGTCACCTTTTCATCGAATTGAAACCCTTGGTGCGGATGTGGCTGGACTCTACGAATTGATTATTGATGGTATTAAAGGGGTTTCCGCCTACGCACATCATGCGGCTGTTTTAGGGTATCATGATGATGAAATTGCTGCTTATATTCATCGTGCATTTTCAACTTTAGCCGAGTTGCCCTCTGACACGCAAGTTTTATTGGAGCTTGCCTTAGAATGTGGTCATATTAATATTCGAACTATGGCACTTCTAGATCAAGCAAATACCTCAAAGTTTGGTCATCCAGAACCTACACAAGTTCGCGTGACTCCCAAACAAGGCAAGTGTATTTTAGTTTCGGGGCATGATTTGAAAGATCTTGCCGCTGTGTTGGAAGCGACAGAAGGTAAGGGGATAAACGTCTATACCCATGGCGAAATGTTGCCTTGCAACGCGTATCCTCAGCTTAAAAAATATGCGCATTTGGTGGGACATTATGGAACGGCGTGGCAGAATCAACATCAAGAGTTTGCCGCTTTCCCTGGGGCGATTCTCATGACCACTAATTGTATTCAAAAACCGCTTCCATCTTATATGGATCGAATTTTTACAACGGGATTAGTAGAGTTCCCAGACGTGAAACATCTTGAGTACAATCATTTTAAGCCCTTAATCGACTCTGCTTTATCTCAGAAAGGATTTGAAAAAGATGAACTTCCCGAAAAGTTTATTCCAATTGGTTTTGCACATCATGCAGTGATGAAAGTTGCTCCTACAGTGATTGAAGCTGTGAAGTCTGGGGCGATTAAACATTTCTTTTTAATAGGGGGATGTGATGGGGCCAAAGTGGGGCGTAACTATTATACAGAATTTGCTGAAAAAGTCCCTAAAAACTGTGTGATACTCACATTAGCTTGTGGAAAATTTAGGTTTAATCGACTCAATTTTGGTAACATTGGCGGTATCCCCCGAATCCTTGATTGTGGACAGTGCAACGATGCTTATTCTGCCGTATTAATTGCGACAGCGTTAGCGGAGGCATTTAAGTGTCAAGTCAACGAACTTCCTCTTTCATTTATTATTTCGTGGTATGAACAAAAAGCAACAGCGGTTTTATTATCGCTCTTAGCTCTGGGGGTTCAAGGTATTAAGTTGGGTCCATCTTTACCCGCATTCTTAACACCACCTGTGTTAGAAATATTGGTGAAAACATTTAATATTTCACCTATCTCTACCGTGGATGAAGATCTTAAGGCGTGTCTTGAAAAATAGAGATTCGTCTATAAAAAAAATGAAGTCGCAATACCATACGGGATTGCGACTTTTTTGTTTTTAATTTATGGAATATTGTTTAAGGATAGCGTAAGAAAATGGTGCGTCGTAAAAAGAACGCAAGCAGTAAACAAAGAATGGCAATCCCAGCACATTCAGCTACCGCGCTATCATAAAGGATAATGGCGGGAGATTCTTCTGTCTTAGGCTCAAGCTTATCAATCTCGGCTAACGCTTCTCGCATCGCTTCTGCATCATCGACTCCATAAAATTTTCCTTGTGTTTTTTCAGCGATTTTGCGAAGTAACTTTTCATCATAAGTGGCGTTGACAGGATGAAATTGTCCATGAAATGGGGATTGCGTTACGCTCACTTTTCCCCCAATGCCAACCGTGTGGACGGTGATATGATATTTGTTGGCTAATGCCGCCGCTTGCATTGGGGTAATTTTGTTGGCCACGGTATTGTCTCCATCTGTAAAAAGGACTAATACTTTGCGTTTGGCATCTGTATCTTTGAGGCGTGTAATGGTTGCGGCTATGGGGGCTGCAATTCCGGTGCCATCGCCAATAGAATTGAGTTTAAGACGATTAATTTGTTCATTTAACCATGCGTGGTCTGCTGTGGGCGGACAAATCGCATAGGCGCGATCCGCAAACGCAATAAGTCCAATTCGATCATTCGGACGCATGGAAATAAAACGGCGAACCTCATCCTTGCATACATCAATACGTTGCTTAATCTTGCCTTGTTTGACTTGCATTTGAATTTGGCTTTGGTTCATCTTGCCGCGCGGTAAATCATAAATTTGCATTGACCCTGATAAGTCAATCGCAATGAGAATGTCAACCCCTTTTGATTTTTGTTTAATCTCACCCGCGCCAATTTGAGGCCCTGTCAGTGCCAATACTAAACATAACCCTGCCAAACTTTCCAATAGAAATGGAATCCATGTTTTGTAATTCACATCCCCGTGTTTTTGTACTTTTTGAAAGGGTTTAATCCAAGGGATTTGGAGGGTAGGGGAAGGTTTGCGATAGTGCCAAATTAATCCTACGAGAAGGGGTAGAAGTAAAGCAAACATCCATGGATATTCAAAAGAGAGGTTATGCCACATGATTTGACTCCTTGGGCTCGGTCTCTTTGACAAGGCGTTCGGCTTGATTGATGGCATGAACTACCTGACTATCCTCTGCGTGCATCCCCGCAAATTTAATCATCTCTGCCGCGGATAAGAACGCTTTGAGAAAACCTCGGTGTTCTTCGGTGAGGGGACTCCCCCCCAAAGCGAGTAAACTCAAAAATTCTTCGGTGGTGCTACTACTTGCAGGAATGCCGAAACGCTCTGTTAAATAATTTCGCACGATATCAGTGATCGATACAATAGCACGTTCGGGCGAGATATGCGACTGCGCCACAGACGCGCGGAGTCGCACCAATTGTTCGGTGGCGGTAATCCAAGGTGGAATGACCACTTTTTTCTCAATTTTAGCATGATGTTTGGCATGATAGAGCAAGATTATAATCGCAATAAAAAGAAGAGATCCTACACCAATTCCTGTATAAAGACGCCAATCCCATTTAAAGGGTTCATTCATTTTTTCTGCCAAAATAAAG
>CAZIVM010000143.1:0-5217 GCA_964542845.1 uncultured Victivallales bacterium | reverse complement strand
GCGAAAGACTTAACCACGCCTTTAGATCAAATTGGAGGGGCATTTAGTAATCTAGGATTGGCTTTTTCTCAGTCGATGGCACCCATTATTAATCTATTGGCAGAAGGTTTTACTTATATTTTCAAAGGATTGGCTTCAATTCTTGAGATCCCAGGGATCTCTCATTTTATTGGTGGTTTAGCTGTTCTTGTTATTGTTGTTACGGGGTTAATTTCCTCAATCGCACTATTGGGAGGAGTCGTTAAGTTTGTAGGGATAGGATGGCAAATGACTTTTCTATGGGGAGCAAAAATAGCACGATTATTTAGGATTTTAGGGATATATTATCGAAAGCATTCCGCGTTTGAATGGGCGAGAGTAGCCGTTCAAAAAATACAAATAGGAATTCAATGGTTACAAAATAAAGCTTTAACAGCTTATGAATTTGTAAAAAAATCTTCAATTGTTACATCTCTAAAAATGATAGCAATTTCATTGTGGCAAAAAGCGGTAATGGTTGGGGCGAGTATTGCCACCAAAATTGCAACGATGGCGCAATGGGCATATACAGTGGCCTTAAAGGCTTATGTTTTTTGGCAAAACACCTCTATTTTAACGATGGGGAAAATGTTAGCGGGATTTGTGGCGTCGAAAGCTGTGATGATCGCGTCGAGTGTTGCGACGGGTGTCATGACCGCGGCAACATGGGTATTTAATGCGGCGCTTTGGGCGTGCCCCGTTACATGGATAGTGGGGGGGATACTTCTTTTAATTGGGGCGATCGTGGCGTGCGTTTATTATTGGGACGAGATCACAGCGGCCGTCGGTGCGTTTGGTGATAGTGTGGTGAGTGGATTAACAACCGCGTGGGAATATGTGAAATCGTTTTGTAATAACTTTATCAATATTGTGATGGCGATTCCGAACGCATTGGGGGGGATATGGGACGCCCTTTTCGGGGGCGATTCGGCAACGGTTTCAGTGAATGCAAATGCAATGCCTGAAGAGTTACAAATGAAATCGAACAAACGCGCGGGGAATGCCTCTCATGTGTTTAATCAAGGGGCGACAAATACCACGAATTATGGCGGTGTAAACATCTATAATAGAGGTGGATTTAATCGTCGACAATTTGAGGAGAGTATGGCACTATGACGTTTCAAAATAATCATATTGATATTGAGATTATTTCCAATGATCTCGCGTTGGGTGTCGATGGGGCGGTGCGGTTTGTTTCGGGCGTGGATTGCGTGCAACAGGATATTAAACATGCGATTTTAGAGAGCGGACTTTTACCTTTACTTGTTGCGGAACGATCCGCCACGCAAATCGCCTTGATCAAGAATAAAATTTGCGGGATTGTAGAGGATGATTTGCGCGTGATGCCTGGCACTGTAACCGTGCAAAATGTGAGCAATCAAGTGGGGGTATTTATGGTGGAGGGTCAAACGATGGATTATAGAAAATTAACATTAACCGTGGGCGAAAGTGCCACAGGAAACATACGAGGTGAACAATGAGCAAACGGAAAAGCATTTTTAAGGCGGCGCTTGAGGCGTCGGGCATGATCCAAACGGAAAAAGATTTAAAGATCAAATTTAATGCGATGGCGGAGGCTGAAAATATTTCGGTGAACAATCAAAGTGCCTTTTCGCCGTTTTGGAATTTGTTGACGTCGATTGCGGTAACGCCGTTTTTATGGCTTCAAAATTTTTTAGTGTCGGAAGTGATGCCGAATCAATTTATTGCGACGGCGTCGGGTGAATTTTTAGACGTGTTAGGTGATGGTTACGGTTTAACGCGCAAGACGGCCACAATGGCCGTGTTTACCTTAAATTTAACCGCTGAAGAAAACTTTATTTTAGAAGTTGGCGCGGAAATTTTCGCGTATTTTGGTACGGAAAAACTCACGGCGGTGTGTCTATCAACTGATAATGGGGTCGCTACTTTTCGCGCTTCAGATGTGGGGGCAAAATATAATCTTTCAAGTTGGGCGTTTGAAATTCCACGCCCTGAACTCTCTTCGATTACGTTTGGGGAGTCGATTATCCCTGGCACGGATGAAGAGACTGACGACGATTTTCGCGCGCGTTTAATTTTGCAGTTCGACGGCGCAAACTATTGGCATTCCGACGCGAAATATCGACAAATCTTAAGCACAAAAACAGGGGTACACGCGCAAAATATTTATTTTGACAAACAGGCGCGTGGGGCGGGGACTTGTGATATTTATATTTTGTTTGACGATGCGACAGTTGGGACAACTTACACCAATGAAATTCAAGCGTGGTTATACGATAAAGGATTTCATGGTCACGGCGACGATGTACAAATCAAAGCGATGCCCGCGCAGATTGTTAATCCCACTTTTACCCTGGTATTTTTTGAAAATGCAACAGATAAAACGGGCACAATATCCAAAGTTGTCGATGCGATTAAGTGCGCATTTCGCGAAAATCATATTTATGATGAGTCTATGACAAAAACAAGCGCAGGGAATACTTTTTATGTGTCGAATTTGATTCATGAATTGATTAGTTTATTCCCTGAAATAAAGGGAATTAAAACGACGCAAGGCGATATTGTAACCGCGTTTAAAGTGGCGCGTTTGGGAACGCTAGTTGTACAGGAGTATTCCGCAAATGTTTAATACAAATGATCCGAAAATCAATATCCGCTTTTGGACACACGGATGTGTGATAAACTGCACTGCGTGCGGAAGGGAAAAAAATGTTTAATACGAATGATCCTAAGATTAATATCCGTTTTTGGATGGATGGGGGCGGTGTACTTTCAAAAGTTGCGCGTGTTTTTTATGCGTGGTGGCAATATGTAAAGTTGTATATTTACACCCTCACACTTTATTTAGATCCATTGACAGCTCCGCTCGGAATTGTGAATATTTTAGCCAAAGAACGCAATATTACACGTCAATCCCAAGAGGGAGAAGCGTTGTATCGTTTGCGCGTCAAACATGCGTTTGAATGTGCGAAAAATGCAGGGACAATTTCGGGATTTTATGCAATTTTTAAACTGTTGGGGTATACATTATTAAACCAAACCGAACAAGCAGGAGACTGGGATGAAATCGAACTTGAAATTGACGCGCAAACGCCCGCATGGTTGGCCAACTTGATTGTGGACAAATATGGACGAACGTGCCGACGCTATCAAGTAACGCAAGGTGTTGAATGTACGATTTGGGTGGGGTGTTATCCGATAGATGCCACGATGGATTTAGCCTGGTGTTCTGAAGAGGTGAATTTATCGCAAATTGCGATTGTCGGGGCGAATGGAGAAACCTTAACGCTCGGCGATGGGACGCCGATTAATTACGGTGTCATTACGTCTGCAGAGGTGGCCAGTTATGCAGAGGTGTCGGGAATTCTTGGCACACAAAATAATCAAGTTGCAGTATTAAAATAAATAAAAAATAACATGGCGCAAGTGCGCCCCACAAGACACGCAGTGTCGTATACTAAGTGGCTATGCCACCTTGCTGGATTGCGCGAAAAATCGACCGACCTTTTTTATAACGAAAAGGGAGATTTTGAGGTAAAGAAATAAGAAAAAACGCTAAAACACGCTCATTTTATATTATAAAATCAAAAAGAAAGGGATTTAAGAAATGTCTGAAATCAATATTAATCATCTACCGACGGTGTTGCCAGATGGGACAAGTTTTGCGGTGTGTGTAGTGAATGGGGGATTAGTGCGCGTGCCGTTAAGCGGAACAGATGCGTTGGCGATTGTGCAGGCAGCGCGTGACGCCGAAACGGCAAAGAGTCAAACCCAATCAATGTTGGCGAACTTTTCGGTTGAGACGTGTCCCGACGAAACTGAAATCGAATGGACGGCTCCGAGCGTTTTTGTGCGGACGTGTAAAAAATATAAATTGACGGCGTCGAGGGATGTGAGTTTTGCGCCACCAACGATGGGCAACGGAGCTTATACGTTTGAATTGCGTGTGATTATGGGGGCGACGTTGAGTAGTATTACGTGGAGTTCTCTCATTACCTGGGCAGATGGCAGTGTGCCAACACTTGAGGCGGGGAAGTCGACGGTTTTCGCATTTACAACGTATGATGGTGGCTTATCGTGGATAGGCAACAAAGCATTTCAATTTTAACGGATAGGGTGATTTATGACAAAATTTGCAAAATATATTAATCGTGTAAGCGTGCAACTTTTACCCAAAACATGGACGTGGTCGGATGGATCTACCACCAGCGGATTTGATACCGTAAGCGAAGAGACCAAACGTCGCGCGGGATTTGTGCCATTACTTGAGGTTGAAAAGCCCCCACGCACCGAAACTGAAGATTTTACAGCCGTTTATACCAACGGTGACCCAATCACTATGGCATGGGTAGCGGAGGCGATTCCACAGCCTGACCCCCTCCCTCAAATTTATTCAAAGTTAAAGATTATAGAGCAGCTGCAGGCGTGCGAGGTGGTACACGATGGGGTGAATGCGTTAACGATGTTTAAGCAAATTTTAGCGCAATCGAATTTAACCGAAATTTGGGACACAATGATTTTTCTTGCGGGAGATGATGCGCGCGTTCAGACGATTATTTCAAGCGTTGAAGTTCAAACCATTATGTCGAATTATTCGCTTGATATTGCGTCGGTACTTGTCAATGCTGAAGATGAAAGTTTGCGCGTATTGTGGCGTCCGACACCCATTCAACCGATGAACGAAAGCGAGGTGCAACATGATTCCAATTGATACCAACCCATTAGGGATAAGTAGCGGAAATAGCGCACCTGCAGATGTGGTGTGCTTTACGCCTAAAGGTGCAGGGAGTCAAGACGGCACAAGTTGGGCAAATGCCATGCCCGGCACACAAACAAGCATCCAATCCGCAATCGATAACGCAACAACAAGCGGTCGAAATCGCCTCCTTTTTTGGGAGGGGACGTATATAGATTTAAATATTGAGCTTCTTGATAATATTTATATGTGTGGGGGCTTCGATCGTGATGCTTATGTATGCGACTCTGCAAGAGATGCATCACTTACAAAATTTACACAGTCTAGATCTACACCAGTTGCGACGACAGAATCTACTCCTGCAAGTGTTATATATTATCGTTATACTAAAGGGGGCATTCCTAATACTTATATTTCATGTTTAACATTATCAGGAGGGAATGGGGTACGTAGTCATAATGACATGAATATAACATCCATTAATATTGGCATGTGGTATGACTCAGAGACAATTACTGGAG
>CAZIVM010000142.1:0-5258 GCA_964542845.1 uncultured Victivallales bacterium | reverse complement strand
GTCGTTTATACTTCCGTTGTGCAGCGCGAATCATATAACTAAAATCTACTTTATACCGCGCCCGTGCTTGACTCATCAATCCTAATAAAGCCTCTCCCACCGCAAGTGAGATTAAAAAATGTCTTGAATTCATTGGGTATCCTCTATATCCATGCGCAAGATAGGGTTTAATTTTTATTTTCAAAATACTATTACTCGTTCATAGTATTAGCGCAATTTTATTTAAATACTATGAGTCTAAAAATATTAAAAAAGTCTTTGCCCGAAGAATGAATGTACGTATATTCCTAAACCTAAATGACACAAATTAACCGAAGAAAAAATCGAGCAAAGACTTCAAAGAGCACAGGATTTTTGAATTTCCATAACATAATATATCACCTTTTTTATTTAAATTCAAGTATAAAAAGCATAATTTATTAATATTTTGTGCTATTTGTGCTTGTATTATTGTGCTTTTGTGCTATATTAAAGTTATGAAGACGATGCGGGCTTTGCGGACAACGCAAATAATTTGCTTATTGCGTATAGGAAGCAAATTAAACGCTTTGGATGCATTACGGATTTTGTGGCTCATTGATTTTCAATGAAAAACAAAGCAAAAAAAGCGAATAAAAAAACGTGTCAGTTAGGGTTAACGGGAGTTCGCAAGGTCTGCAGAGTCTTCACTGTCGGCAAAAAGCCACAAAAATAAACTTGGAGAAACCTCATGGACCAATATTCCGCAACCTATGTTAGTGAACTTCTTATTCTATTCCGTTTAGCGGGATGCGAGGCGTATGTGGGTTTTGATTTTATGAACCCAGCCGAAATGGCCGCAATTTATAATGGCATCGGACCTGATCGTTTTCCAGATCGTATCCGTGCTAAAATTACGGCATTATCTTCGATATTCGAACCCGCTGCCCTTGAACACGATTGTTCGTATGAAGATATTGCTTTTTTATTGGGCACCACTGAAATTTATCTTGAAGAAGCGTATGCGCGTTTTAATGAAGCAAACGCCCGTTTCTATCGCAACTGCAAACGCTTAGTTACAGTGCGTTATGGCTGGTATAATCCGCGCCGTTATCAACTCTATTTTCGCGCACGTCGTTACTTCAAACTCTGTACCCTTTTTGGTTTCAAAGGCATTTTTAATCGTTCTGAAGTTATTTTTCGCGAATATATTGGGAAGATTGTAGACAAAGCGGACAATTGCGGACAGGACAGAAGGGTCATCGGATCTAGAAACTCGGCAGGGTTCGCCAAGTTCGCAAAAAAATGGAGTGTAAAATGAACTGGAATGATATTCTTGTGGGCATTGGGAGTGGCGGATTATCGGCCACTATCGTGGCGGTGATTGTCAAGGTCTATCTTGCGACCCAGATGAAACGCATTTCATCACTCGAAAATGATTTAAAATCTCACAAAGATGAGCAGTTCAAAGAACTCAAAGTTAAAGTCGAAAAACATATTGATCAAGATTGTGCGCAAGAGATTAAAACCTCTCTCAAAATTATGAATAACTCTATTGAAAAAATGGACGCCAAACTCAGTAGAATTGCGGAAACTACCGCCTCACAAGAATCCACAATCAAATCACAAACTACATATCTTGAAAATTTAGATAAATCTATACAACGCCACGAGGAGAGATGCCATGCTAACTAATCGAATTTACCCCCTCCGTCGCGCCATGCTTCGCACATTTCAACGTGCGGAAGGCGTCCCCCTTTGTGCCAATGATTTAAAACAAGATGAAATACAATTTTTAGAGTTGGATTTGCGAAAATCCTCGCTTGAAGAAGTGCAAAATCAATTTGCATTGCTTAAGCAACACGGTTATATTGCCCCGATTGATGGCTACAATGGGGAGTACTGCAAACTCACAGAAAAAGGCGCGCAACAGCTCGCTATCGAATTTAAAAAAGAACCTTTCATATGGGGTCCACAAGCATTATGACGGGATTGACGACACCTTTGCAACCTCAACACAACACCGCCATGGGTGAATCACCTGTGGCGGTGTCGGTTGCATCTGTGAGTGAACGTCAGAATGCCTTTGCGCCCCGACTCCCCCGCAATGCAATTAGTCGCAAACTCCCCGAAGAGATTCAATATCGCATCTCTGAAATACTCCATGCGGCCAAAAGTTATGTGGCGGTGCGTGAGGATGCCGAAGTGATGGAGGCGTGCGCCCGTCAAGGTGTCACGCTTCATGATGCCACCTTAAAAGCATGGATGAACACTGCAGAACACCAAGCCTACATGGATGCACACAGCAAATTTTCAAAAGATATGGCGCGTCGTAAAATGACGGCCGCGTTTATCACTGCAGAGGGCGGTTCAGATGATCTCGCCCGCGTTGGACACTTCAAATTGCTCAATTTGATTCTCCAAAAAATCGATGATGGGGAATGTATTGAGACCAAAGAACTCAAACTTTTAGGTGATGCAATCGCCCAATTTTCCAAAATTTCACAGGTCGACAAGGTGGCCGAAGCGCGCGAAATATTTGCACAAAAAGAATCGGCCTACCAAGCGCAAATTGCCGAGCTTTCTGCTCGTATTATCTCTATCACCAATGAAACGAAGTCAAATATTGATATGTCAACCATCGCTGATAAAATGAACGAAGTTTTAGGGGTGAAATCATGAGTACGCCTTATTTTCTCCCCTATCAAGAACGCTGGATTACCGACGATTCCCCCATGAAATTGTATGAGAAAACACGTCGTGCAGGGATTACATATGCGACCTCTTATCGCTCCGTGCAGAAATGTTTGCGCGAAACACGGAAAAATTTTACACAATGGGTCTCTTCACGCGATGCCATTACCGCCAAAGAATTTATCACGCAATATGTCGCCATGTGGGCAAAAGCGGCCAATGCCGTTTGTCAAGGGCTTAATGGAGATAATATTCAAGTGATTGATGAAGATAAAAAAATCACGGCCATGGTGGTTGAATTTGCCAATGGAAATCGTATTGTGTCGTTGTCATCCAATCCGCTTGCATTTGCCGGTAAAGGTGGCGATGTGTTGCTTGATGAAATGGATTTGCACGAAAATCAAGATATTTTATTAGCGATGGCGCAACCCTGTACGATATGGGGCGGACAACTCGAAATTGTCTCTGCTTACGATCCTGATGGCTCAGAAAACACAGAATTTGCACAACTTTGCCGCGATACAAAATATAACGGAAATCCGATGGGATGGAGTTTTCATCGCACATCGATTACAGACGCCGTGGAAGAGGGATTTGTCGAAAAAGTCAATGAAATCAAACGTGCAACAGGGAAAGCGACTCAATCACGTGATGAATTTTTAGAACAAATCCGCCGTTCATGTAAAACCCAATCGGCGTATGATACCCAATATTTAGCCATCCCCAATAAAGCCAGTGGTGAACGCGCCGTGCGTTATGCTGATTTAGAACATGCGAAACAAGATGTTCATGTGGATATTTTTAACTTTGTGGGAGATGCGCAAGCTGGCGATGAAATTGATCCTGTTACGGATTCAATGGTCATTACGGATGCATGGATGCCCTATTTAACTTCAGAACGTTATGTTTTGGGCTATGACGTCGCGCGCCGTAAAGATTTAGGGGTGGTATGGGTGGACGAAGTCCAAGGCGATCACTTCCAACTCCGTTTGTTAATCTTATTTAGAAACTGTAAATTTGAAACGCAAAAGCAAGTGATTCATGCGATGATGTCCACTGGCAAAGTTCGAGGGGCAGGCGATTCCACAGGAATGGGCGAAACCAACTGTGAATGGCTTGCCACGCGTCACATTGAACGCTTTATTGGCGTTAATTTTGCCTCGAAAAAACAAGAACTTGGCACAGGTTTAACGGCCGTCTTTGAACAAAATCAACAAACTTTACCGCGCGATCCTGCGTATATTGGGGCAGACATTGCCGCCATTCGCAAAGTAACCCGCGAAAATGGAAAATTAATCTATAGTGAAACAGCCAATGAACTCGAAAATGATTCGCACTGCGATATGGCATGGGCGTGTGCCCTCGCCAAATACGCCGCCCTTAATCTTTTTTATCAAGGGGAAGTCTATGCTGAGCCTGTTCGTTGTGTTATTGTTGGGGCATCTGATGCGATGCGCATGCATGCTTTGGATGACGAAATTTTTCAATCCGATGCTAATGAAATGAAAGCGGTGTTTTAATGAAAATTCTAAATCTAATTCAATCATTTGCTACTAAACTTATTCCATCTCCGGGAAAAACATATCATGTCGAATCTACAGATAGACATCACGCCTTTCGCGCCATATCACCTGCTCGGATTGATCGAATTTTAACAGCAGCAGATGCAGGAGATACTTCGGATCAATGTCGCTTATGTATTGATCTTGAAGAAAAAAATCACGATATTTCGCATGCATTACAAACGCGAAGAAACGCTGTTACGGCGTGTGATTGGAGGCTAAAATGCGACGATACATCAGACATTGCCACAAAAGCAATAGAAGAACTGACCCAACAGTTGCATAACGCTAAAATTGCAGACGCAATTTCTCGTATGACAAGTGCAATTCTTGTCGGATTTAACGCCGATGAGATTGTGTGGAGCCCCGGAGGAAATCTATTAGAATTTACCCCCATCCCTTCTCACTGCTTAACCTTTGTTAATGGATTTGAACCTCAACTCATCGGCAATCAAGGAGAAATGATTACACCTCCTCAAGGGAAAATCCTTTTTATCCAAATGTCAAGAACCTTTGATCCATCACGTGGCGGAATTATTCGCCCTCTTGCATGGCTTCATTGCTTTTCAAATATTAATCTTAAAGATTTACTCGCGTTTATAGAGCGCTACGGGATGCCTTTTTTACTCGCTACACTCGATGATGCAACCCAACCCGAACTTAAACGCATGGTGCGTCAGCTCGTTCAAAACTTTGGGTCTGCGGGTGGTGGAATGACCTCTCGTGCTGTTTCTGTTGAAATGTTGCAAGCTGGGAATAATGGAGGAGATGTTTACTTTAAATTTCTTGAATATTGCGAAAAAGCCATTACCAAAGTGATTCTAGGCCAAACCGCAACAGCAGGTGATGGTGGCGGATGGAGCAATGATTCTGCCCAATCACGCGTTCGTCAAGATATTTTAGAATCCGACTGTGCCAAAATTTCAGAAGCGATTACCAATGGCGTTGTCAAACTTTGGCAAGCGTATCATTATCCAGAACTTAAAACGCCTATCCTTTTTGAAATTATCTCTGAACCCCCAGAAGATATTCAACAAAACGAAA
>CAZIVM010000141.1:0-5353 GCA_964542845.1 uncultured Victivallales bacterium | reverse complement strand
GGCTACGGACCGTGTTTTGCAAGACGCCGCCGTTTCTGTTGATTCTAGCGCACAACAGGAGTAATTACAATGAGCTATGCAACTAAACAAGATTTAAAAAATCGATTAGGCCGACATTTTGATTCGCTTTACGACGTGTTAACCGATGATATTGTTAATAGCGATCTTGCTTCTGCACAAGCGGAGATTGATGCAAATATTCAGTCTAGATATTTGTTGCCTATAACGGATGAATCAACGATTGTTTTGTTGCGCTCGTTTGAACTAACGTTGTGCGAGGAATTAGCGTGGAGTCGTGTTGCCCCAGATAACGTGCCAGGCTCGCTCGTTGTTCGCGTCAAAACTGTTCGTGAGAGTTTGAGGAGAATCTCTGATGGAGTTATGAAACTCTCGGCGATTGAATTGCACGAGACAAATGCTGCAACGGCCGTTTTTACAAAATCTGATGATCCTATTTTTACAGCAACAAACATGAGTAAATTCTAATGAAAATTAATGTACAAATCACAAACGACAATGTTTCTCCATTTTTGACACGCAAAGTGTCAGAAGTCGAAAATCTCTACCCATTGCTTAAGATGGCCACAGGACTTTTCGTTCGTGGCGCTCAAAAAAATGCGCGTCGTAACGGTGGCAAGTCTTTATGGTTTGACATTGCGGATAGTGTTCATGCAGATTTTAGTGACAATCAATCGCGAATTGTGGCCAAGCACAAACTCGCTAAATTCAAACACGATGGGGGTGTTATTCGTCCTAAAAAAGCAGGCGGAAAACTTGCGTTCCCACAAACGGATTTAGCGAAGCGGTATTGGCCACGTCAATTCCCTGGCAAACTTCATCGAGAAGGGGCAACGCTTAAAGATGACAGTGGTGAACTTCTCTATCTTCTGATTTCAAAGGCAACCATTAAGGCAGATCCTTGGTGGCCTAGTGATTCTGAAATGAAGATGTATATTGGTCAAGCAATCTCAATTTTTGAAAAGAAATTAGGAGCCTAAAATGTTTACATCAGTTAATGAATTTTCAAATGCACTTGTCTCTTTTATCAAAGAAGACACGCCCCTTAAGAGTGTAGAGTTTACCGCGGTCTCAAATGCTCAGCAACTTGCTGATATCGTTACAAAAACGACAGGCGCGCCTAAGGCGATTATTTGTCAAGGTGGCGTTGATTTCGACACCAAAGGGATGGTTAAACGTTGGACGCTTGCTGTTCTGTTGATGCTTGAAATTTCATACACAAAGACCACCGCGCACATTGAACTTGTTGATGCGATTGCAAGCAAGTTTCAAGGCGGATGCAATTGTGGGAGAATTTCAATGAATCTTTCACGATATTACCCCTACGACTCAAAGGGTCGAATCGTTGCATTTCTGCTCGAAATCGACTGCGAAGAATCTGCAACAAAAAACTAAAGGAAAAAAATTATGGCAATTATTACAAAAGGTACTGCAATTTATGCATTCGGAACCAAGGACGAAGTCTTTGGTTATTATGAATCGTACGACGTGGATCATTCTGCCGACAAGGTTGAAATTCAAGATGGTCAAGGGGATGTTAAAGCTGTTATTTTTACCAATCACAAACGAGAAGTAAAGGTAAGTTTCACGCCGCTTGAACACGCTAATGCAACCGCGATTGTTTCGTGCGAAAATATGGTCGGAAAAGTCATTCAGCTCACGGCCGATACAGGAGACACAAATCTTGTGATTATCGATAGCGCGACAGTTTCTCGCTCAAAAGGTAAAGAGTTAACCGTTACCATAAACGGCACGGTTTATCCAGGCATCACCGCAACCGCTGACCTCCCAGGAGCATAATTATGTTAACCCCAGAAGAACAAAAACAAGCCGATGAACTTCAAGCAGCAAAAGAGGCTGCAGATAAAGCTGAAGAGTTAGCACGATTAGGCGTTGAGGTGTTCAACGATCATGTGATTATCAAAGGTGTTCGCTTTAACAAAATAACTATCCCTCACGCCATTGCGTTGCAACGTTCAGTTATGTCAGGTCGCTTTGACGCTGAGATTGATATGCTCGCGATGATGTGTCATGTTCTCACCCTCACGTCGAATGAAGCGCGCGAGGCGGTTCGCAACATCTACACAGCACAAGACGCGTTGGAGGCACTTTTTGCCTTTATGGATAAAGGTTTTGATCTCAAGGATTTAACTTTTGTCGTGAACAATTTTATCAATCCACATTTTAAAGAAACAGGTGATAAAAACCCTCGTATTGGTGGGCAAGGGTCGTCCACGTAATTGCGCTCAAATATCGATGGACAGAAGATGAAATTCTTCGTCTTCCCCTCGATAAAATTCAGCTTTATATTGCTTTTCTGAGCAATACGGAGCCCATCATTGAACCCACTCCTGAAAAATTGTATTATATCCACCTTCAAAAAAAATATTTAACCACTGTTAAGAAACTCGCAAAAATAAAGGCACTCGAATGGCAAAACAAGAACTCACCGCATTAATCAAAACGCAGTCGGACGTGACAGGCGTCACGAAGGCTCAAGGGGCGTTGAACAAGTTCAAATCAACAGCCACCGCTACCACGTCAACCGTTTCGCCTCGTTTTCGCGGAATGACAACCGCGCTTAGCGGTGCAACTTCTACAATGTCGGGAAGTTTTGGCCCTGCCGCAGGAACGGCCACACGCGCCATTGCTGGACTTACCGCAACGCTCGGACCAGTGGGGGTTGCTGCAGGTCTCGCCGCTGGCGCATTTGTAGGCTTAGCAGCTGCAGCTGCAGGGCTTGCAATTCCCTTTGCTAAAGCGGGGGCAGAGTATGAAAAGACGCAAATGCAATTTGAAGTGATGATGGGCGATTCGCGTAAAGCAATAGCCATGCTTAACGAGTTGAATGAATTTGCAAACGTGACGCCTTTTGCGAACGATGATATTATTCGTTCAACAAAGACTTTGATGGGGTTTGGCGTGACGGCTGAACAAACTTTGGCCACCACTAAAATGTTGGGAGATATTGCGTCAATTTCAGGAAAGCCACTCAACGAGCTCGCCTTAATTTACGGCAAAGCATTTTCAAAGGGTAAAGTTGAGGCTGAAACGCTTAATCAAATTTCGGAGGCAGGAGTTCCTATTTTGCAAGCGTTAGCCTCGCAGTATGGGGTTACCAAAGAAGAGATTTACAAAATGTGTTCTGAGGGCAAATTGGGGGCGTCGGATGTTCAACAAGCTTTTATTGCGATGACTTCTGAAGGTGGCCAATATTTCAACGGAATGGTCAAGCAATCCGAGACTGCTTCAGGGCTTTGGTCAACGCTGACAGGCAAAGGTTCATATTTCATGCAACTCATCGGAAATCAACTCATGCCCGTCGTTAAACAAGTCTTAAACTTTGCGATTGAAAAAATCAATAAACTTATTGAAATGGCAAAAAGTGGCGAAATCATGAATCCCATTATTGACGGGTTAAAAACAGCTTATTCATTGATAAAAACAACATTCCTTACAGCAAAAGCGCTTGCTCAAGGGTTGTACGCTTCGTTTATGACGGTGGTTCGTCCTTTGCGAATTTTGATTGATTCAATCGTGGGTGGTTTATCTTTTGCAATCGGAGGTATTATTGACGCGTTTTGGGGCGCGATTAATGGCGTTCTAAAGGGTTGGAACTGGCTCATGGAGAAGATTGGACAATCAGACCTTAAAGCCGATTTAATTCAAAACGACTCAACATCGCAACAGTATTATGAATTCGGGAACGAGATGTTCAAAGGGGCACAAAATGAATTCAATTTGATGGGTAAAGATTGGGATGGAGTGCGCGAAACTTTGAACAAACTTGGAAAGACGGATAATAGTGATCCTGTAATTGCCGCTTTAGACTCGGTTAAACAAGCGATTAAAGATCAGCAGTCAGCCGCTGAAGATGCAAAGGATTCATTGAAAATGGATAAAGAGATTGCCCTTCAAGCACCACGTGCGATAGCTGAAAAAAAAGCAGAAACAAGTGGATTGGCCGCGGAAAAAATAAACGTTGACCGTTTTGCCAAAATTGGGCTTTATGGTGCGGGCGGAAATTCGCTCGACACTAAACGAAATGCACTACTTGAAAAGGTGGTCGACATTCTCCCGTCTCTTCAACAACAACGAACAATTTTAGCGTGAGGTAAAGCATGATCACACATGGTTCAATTCGGGCTCGAGAGTTACAAAAAAATTATCCGCAAATCAAATCAAGCGAAACTTCAGCAACTGTTGAGGTTAAATGTACCTGTCCTAAAGATGACCTCGCGATTGGATTAATTGGTGCGCCATTTTCGCAAATCTTCCCTGACGTTGAGTTCAATTATGATTTTGCAATTTTGATTGACTACTCCGCGTCCCCAATGATCGACAGCAATTTTTACGAAGAAGTCATGACTTTTGAAATCTTTGAGGCAACAGATTTGACGGGAGGTTCATCCACTGACATCGAAGAGACCGTTGAGTTGACAACGCAAGATATTGATATTCCTCTTGCCGAGCACGAGGCGTATAAACTTTGGTGGAATTATGATTTATATTGTGGCTATGAAGTGACCAATACATTGCCTGCAGGCTTTGAGCCAGCAACGGCCGATGCTGCTATCAACTCAGGGGATAAAACACCCTCTTCAAATGTTGATGCTGAAGCGATTGTCAGCCGTTATGCCTGGATAAAGCCAGGCCAAAAACCACCAGAAGGAAAGAATCTAAAGAAATTCATGGAATGCACAAAGCCTGGCGTTGAATCTTATCGCCGAGGCGTGCCAATCGTTACGTTGGTGGTTAAATGTCGAAACTTAAACGCAGTTATTAAACATGTCTCAACCAACTATTCCGTCCAAGTGCCAAAGTATACGTTTGGGTTTTCAGGCGGACAATGGTTTTCAGGCGGTTGCTCAATTAAAAAGAACGGTCGATATTGGGAGTGTCGACGCGAATATTCGCACCATTCGCAAGGTTGTGACAAAGATTTATATCCCGGCGGAAATGTAGCTAAAATCCCTCAACCAGCTGTCCCGATCGGAATTGAAGGAGCTCCAACAAATGCATAAGCCCAACCTTCCCACGCGCCCAACGCGTGATATTGACAAAATCTCTGTGAATTGGATGAACACCTTAATGAATTGCGTTCAATGGTGCATGAATGACCTTTTGAGAGTTGATAATATTACAATACGCAAAACAGATGCAGGCACTCTACAGGTTGTTTTTCCGCCTCAAGAATCTTCTTCTCCGGGAGAAGCGGGGGCGCCGATTCTTTGGGTGAGACCTTCAAGTATTGGGCAAGCGGTCGTCTCGAATGGTGCAACGATTGGCTATCTTTATGGCGGTACTGTTTTTGATTCGTTCACGGCGATTGGCT
>CAZIVM010000140.1:0-5398 GCA_964542845.1 uncultured Victivallales bacterium | reverse complement strand
AACTAATTACTATTGCAATTTTATAAAATTAACTTATATTGATAAGGGTCTAAATACGATAAAGAGGTGAATATGAAAAACGTGATGATAATATTGATAAGTGTGCTCGTTGGTTGGTGTGTTGAGGCGAAAGATCATTATGTGTCCCCACATGGCACTGGTGATAAATCGGGTAAAGATTGTGCGAATACTTTGGATTCTTCTTTTTTATCACGCACACATTTTAATAGAGAAGGGGTTGATACTATTTATTTGTTGCCAGGAAAATATGAAGTGAATGATTTATCGCTACATAATCATAATATGTGTCGATATGGAAATAAAGGGAATGTTTTTGTCTCTATTAGTGCGTATTTGAATGCGAGCGCGACCGAGAAGGTTTATATCTCAAATATTCGCTTCCGACAGCACAAGCCGTGTTCAAAAATAATCTTTGAAAAGGTAGACGTTTCATTTTGCGAATTTAGATATTTTTCGATTCCTATTCTTTTTAAAAATGCAACGATTGCATATTCATGGTTTTTGAAGAATAAAATCGATTTATACAACGAAGATTTAAGTGATCATTCATTTCATTGTTTAGACGCTCGGGCTTTGTTTGATATGACGGGGTGTCGACTCCATCACAACGTATTTGCATCGAATGTTTTAGTTTTTATGAATACAACGCCTCATCAAACATTATCATCTTTGATTTCGGTTAATGACTCTATTCAAATTGATAATGTATTGTTTTATAAGAACCAGTTCAAAGGAAACCAATTTCAATATTTTTATCCTTTTTCAGAAACAACTGATAAAATCTCTTTTCTATTCTTTTTAGAAAATCAAATCAAAACCCACGTAGAGTATCGTAATCATTTTTATCATATTCCCTATGTTTATTTTGCAGACATCATTTTAAAAATCTCCCTACAAACACCTCGAAACTCTCGCAAATTTAAATTTCAGTTTTGAATTTAATATATTCTTTAGATAAAGTATACTTAAAGAAAAAGATAAATTATTACTTTTCGTGAAGCTTTATAAATCGTGCCGTTTCTTTAATATATAAATTACACAAATACTTTTAAAGTATTGAGTGTTATACTTTTGATGTATAACGCTGGAAAATTGCAGTGGTGTCTATATCGTTTTTTTACTCGAATTTTTCTTGTGGGATAGATTGTCGAGGACTCCCTTGTAAGAAGGCTTGTAAACCCATTTTTTTGTTTTATGACATCCTAGTGGGTTGGACGCCATAGTTCTTGTTCTTGAGGGGTTAATTTCATAAATGCTTCAAGTTTAATTTGAGTAATGCTCAGCACTACAAGTTTTTCTGATTGATCAAGAACGCGCCAACGCATAAGGGTTACCCCTTCTGGATTTAATTCAATAAAGTTGAGTTTTGGAAGCTGACGGTTTATTTTTTCTGGTGTGTTGAAATTTTCAGAATCCAGAATAAAGCGATATCCTTCACTCATGCAAAATATATGGGTTAATGGTATTGAGTTGTTGACACAAAGCATTCCGTAAGTTGTCACATCTTGATTAGAAAAGTTGAAACTACTAATGAATAGTTTTTCATTTAGATCTTCTTCTTTTACATCTTTATATAATGTTTCAATTCCAGAATAGGTATTTGATCTGTATGAATAATTAATACCTTTCGGTAATTGAGTATAAATATCATCAGATGGGATGTTGATTGATGTATAGATTGAGGCGGAGGGTAGGGGGAGAGGGTAGTTTATCTCTGTTGACAAAAAAAGATGGCATCCCGTGAGGATGAGAAGCGTAAAACTTAAGCATAAAAATTTCATAAAAGGCGTGCCTCATTACTTGTTAAAATATGAATCAAGGTAAGTGTCATAACAGCCGGCGGAATAAGGCTGGTAAAAAAGATCAAGTGCCGATGAGATACCCTCTGTTGGAGGAGGGTTAAAAAGTTGCCGATCTTCCATGTAATATGCCGTGTACCATGGAATTGGAAGGGGACCGACAATGTTGTAAGCTACATTGCTTAAACGCGGTGAGGCATGAACCGTATTGATTAACTTTCCGTTTTGAGTGCACACAAAAACTTGAACTGGTAATCGACGTTCAGAACACCACACAAATCCAAGGGCGATGGTGTTTACGGCATATTGCCCAATGCTCAAATCTCCATTTACAGCAGTTTTGGGCGTATTTGCAAAAGATCCTGTAATGATAAGCGGAAACTTCTGGGCTTGTTCAACGGATGCGGGGTAAAAATATAATGAATCCGCAACTAAAGTCACATTGAAGTTAGTGGGGCGTTTTTCGATTTGGGATGAACAATTTTTGTTGGGGTTATGATCCCATTCGTACAGAAAGTTTCTGGGAATACGTGAACGACTCGGCCGAAATTTAAATGTTGTATAGGGCGGTATAGAGTTGAAATCGTGTTGGATGCGTTGTTGAATCTGTGGAGGAAGTTCTTCTTTTACAGCGAATAGGGATGCACTTGATGCTTCGCATGTGGTGGTGGAATATCCTATAAAGATACAACTGGTTAAAGCGAGCGTAAAAACGACACAACATGATAATACGAATGTTTTTTTTAACATATATCCCCTTTACTGTTAAGCTTGATGTTCGTTAGACATAATATAGCATTCGCACATCAAATATTCAAGGCGACTTGTCAAACTTTCACTAATTATATTTATGAAGTAAAGAATTAGGCTTTTTTGTTTAAAAAGCGTTTCGTGAGATATTTGCGTACGGGAATATCGTAGAATTTTAAACAAACATACGCCAAAATAATGCTTCCGAAAAATAGTGAGAGTGCGCCGGGCAACGACTCTTCAAATGTAAGGTTATTATTCTTGACCCAGGCAAAATAAAGATATAAAAATGGATAATGCACCATATATAATGGATAAGATAAGTCTCCCAAAAATTTACAAATTCGCGTAGTGATTCCGCCTGTTGAAACGGCCGATGCGCCTAAGTAGACAATGAGTGGGAATGCGACCATGAAGCAAAATGTATCATAGAGCCCGTTCACCCAAACATTTTCTGCTCCGCCAACGCGCGGTGTAATTAAGAGCGCAACTAAAATGGCTCCACAAATCCAGAATGCAAATTTGATTTTTGCAGGTTTAAAAATACGAATCATAAGGAGGCCTGCAGCAAAAGAGAAAAGCAGACGCAAAAATCCGCCGAGAAACTCCATTTGGGTTAAGGAGTAGCCCACGCACACATCTCCGAGTGCGCCAAGGGTGGCATATAATGCTAAACCCACGCCAGCGATAACTACAATAGCGGTAAGGATGGGAGTTGAAAGACGTCGTAATATCAATGCATAAAGGATGTTTCCAATATATTCAAAGAAGAGCGACCAACTTGGTCCGTTGAGTGGAAACATCTCTCCCACACCACGTACTTCGTATCCTACGGGGGCAGGGATTAAAAACATATTTAAAAGCGTGGCAATGAATAATCCCATGATTGTGATTTTAGAGACATCACAGTATTCGCAACCTTGTGTGTAAAACATGAAGGCACCAATGAGTGCCCCCATAATGACCATCGGATGAAGACGGATGATTCGACTTTTAAAGAAGTCTTTGATTTTCAAGTTGTTCCAACGATCATCATAAGCGAAACCGACCACAAAACCCGAGAGAAGAAAGAAGAAGTCAACCGCGAGATAGCCATGATTAAATCGTTGATCCAAATGACTCGTTGCAAAGGCTTCAAAAATATGAAACCATACCACCGTTAAAGCAGCAATCCCACGTAATCCATCTAATACAACATAATGTTTTTTTGGGGTAATCAGCAGGTTTTCGGACGTAGGGGTGGCAGTCATAGAACATCTCCTTTTTCAATTAATAATGGGGGATAATAAATAATGTTAATTTATTAATATATCACCACTTGCATCAAAAGTCAAATAGATGTTCGCATTACCGAGTTTTTTTTCAATCTTTATTCTTTAGTAATCTCAGGAAGATTGGGGGATTCTTTGAATTTAATTGCCTTTGCACGAACCGTGATTTCGATATTGTTGTAAACAAACATGACATTGGTTTGATCAGAAGTGACTTCTATATCAATAAAATCATCTGCTTTAGGAAATTGTTTGTTGAATGCAGCACGAATATCATTAACGCTGGTTCCTCCCCATGAGGCGCAAAGCATAATTGCTGTTGTAGAGTATGTAAATTCAGGATAACCTAAAATGGTATAATCTGGCGGATCGTTACGTTCAATAGAGGTGGGGGTGATTACTTCTGAATAGAAAAAACCACTGGGGACCGTTTCATAAATTCCATGTTGATGATTCCCGATTGTGCATCCAGAGAATAGCGTTGCACATATACAAGTTAAACCCAAAATCAAAAAATTTTTCATAACTCACCTCCGTCATAGATTAAAATAGAAAAGGGATTACTGTTACTATAATGGATGTTTTTGAAAAGTCAAATGATTTCAATATTTTTCTGCAGAAAATTGATCGAATATTTAAGAAGAGGTCTTTTTGATTTTTTCAAGCAATAGTGCACGTATTTCATCAGGGTTTTCAATTCCTTCAATTTTTAACTCTGGCATGCTATTTGCGCCCTGTGATGGGGTTTGAATGTATAAACTATAAATACCATATTTTCGTTGAATCCAATCTTGCACGATACAAATATCTGTAATACGGGAGAAGGGAATCGCTTTGCGCTGGGTCATGCATGCATTTGAGAAATCGGCATAAAGAAACTGATCATCGTAGCTATATGTGAGTGATTGTAAGTATTCATGTTTTAGTCTTATTCCAAAAAAGAAATAAAAAATCAAAAGAAGGAGTCCAACTCCAAAAATGGGAAGAGTCGTTATAAATGTAATGAGATTCCATTTGTCTAGATAAAGTAAATATTTATCTTTTTGAATAGGAATGACGATTTTTTCTTGTATGATGTTGGACATCTTGAACCTTTATGTTTTAAAGATAATAATCATTTTATTTTTATAATATATCATCCTTTTTGTAAATTACAAGCATAAATAATTTTATAATTTTGACCTTTTGGGATTTAAACAAAAAAACCGATACAACGAATTGTATCGGGAAAACAACAGGGTGATTGTTTTATTTTAAGAACCCTTTAAGATGAGGTATTCCACTGAATCTGTGGAAGTTGTGCAATGAGTTCTTCAATGCTTGGCGTGTTATGGGCATCGCATACTTCATGACACTTTTGCCAAACGGTATCGCGCCAGTCTAAAAAGATGGAGGCTTCGGTTTTCCACTTGTCGACGCTTGAATTGAGGTATGACAAAAGACTTTTATCGTCGTCATAGCCTTTAGATTGGGCGGTTTCGACGATATGAGCTTGAACTGCAAATTCGTACGATTCAAGTAGTTCCTCTTGGGAGGGTTGTGGTTGAGGTTTAATTT
>CAZIVM010000139.1:0-5433 GCA_964542845.1 uncultured Victivallales bacterium | reverse complement strand
GCGCCTCGTAGAGTTCCGATAAGAAGGCTTGAATATTTGCATAACTGCCAATCACTTTGAATGTGTAACCCTCGGAGGTCATCGACTCAGGAAGTACGAGTTTGATTTTAGTGGAAACGACTTCAGTTTTTTTTGAAGATTTTTTCTTAGATTGTTTGGCTGGGGGTTTGATGCGTTCTTCAGAAATAATATTGAGGTTATTTTTATCGATCAGCAATTTAAAGTCGAGTAAAGTTTTGCCGACATCAGCTGTGGTAAGAGAACCATATTGTTTGGAGAGTTCTTGATTTTCTTTTCGGATACTATTGAGGTGAATTTCGGCTTTGCGTTGACGGTTTTTAAGGTCTTGAATAATTAAATCCACATCACGGGTGACGCTGATGTTTTGAAGTTTTTTTTGCAACTCTTTAATCTCGTTTTGCGCGGGCGTAAGAAAGGTGCGTGAACAAAAGAAAAATATCCCGTAACTCAGGACTGCTCCCATGAGGATGCGTGTCACTAATGATGTTTTTCCGTAATAACGGAGAAAATCATTTTTCCAAATTTTAAGTTGTTTTTTGGGCATTTTATTTTCCTCCTTCGCTAATTCGCGCTTTAAAGGTAATGCGCCCCTCTTTTTCGAGGGTTAACCCTTCTGAAAAAAGTGAGAGTTTGTATTTTTCGAGTTCTTTTGAGAAGTGGGCAAAGAATCCAGATAAATCGGGTTGCCAAATGGTTTCGCCGTCAATTACGATGCCTTTGTTTTCTTCAGAAATACCATTGATTTTTGTGTATTGGAGATGATAGCGTTCGAGTAAGTTGACTACGAATAATAGGCGTTTATTGACACGTTCGCTCTTGATTAAGATTTCATGAATAGCTTGTTCTGAACGCGTGGCATCTTCCGTTCTTTTTAGCGAGGCTTCCTCGTTTTTAACTTGTTTTTCCATCGCTTCATTTTGCGTGAGACGCTCCGTTAACGTCTCTTTTGTAAAATGGTTTTGGATTCCTAAAAATCCCATTGAGACCAGCGTCATTCCTGTCATAAACAGTGCAATATAGGTGCCCGGAGCTTTAGGGTCTTTGGGTTTAGGCGGAAGATGCGCAGGACGAATTAATTGGGTCCCTTTTTGATTCAGAAAGAGCGAAGCATTGAGAATCCCATCATTGATAGATTCAAAACGTATGCTGTTGGCATCGACGGTTGAAATAAGGTAGTCCGACAACGCTTCGTGTTCATTTTGAGCGTAAAGGATAACATCTTTGTGTTTGAGCAAGGCGAGACGGCGTGCAATTTTTTCTTTCCAATCTTCATCTAGAATTTCGGGTGGGGTACCGAATGGTAGGTTCCGCACAATCAACTTGCTTTTATCATAGCTTGCAACAAATCCTTGGTTCTCAAAAAGAATCAACATGGCGTGATTATGTGAGTCGGCACTCGAAAAATGCGTTGCAGTGAGTAACTGTTGTAAACTCACTAATCCTTTAAAGCGGAGTCCATTTTGTTGTGCGGCTGTTGCAAAAAGGGTCACTTCATTGAGATCAAAACTCGAAATTAAAATGCCGCTATGGAAGTCATGAAACATTCCATCCAAACAGTTCATTGCGAGGTTTTCGGCTTGTTCGCCATAATGCGCACGTGCGGCGTATTCGATGGCAGATGCCCGTTCTTCTGCATCCAGTGTTGTGCCTAATTTAACCTCAATTTCACGCATATCTGCCAATTTAAATACCCAAAGATTGCTACATCCTTTGGCTTTCGCATCACTAAGAATTTCGTTTAAGTTTTTAGATAACGGAAACGTCGTATTCCCATAAATAGTTTGCGCATCGCAGATTTGCGCGATGATATGCGATCCATCATAAATGAGAAGTAGATTTTTCGTAGAGAAATATTTTTTCCAAAACATAATTAGGGTTTCCGTTCCAGATAAAGCGTGATATGATTTTCACCGGGTTTGAGTTCAATTCTTATGAGGTCAGTGACATTTTTTGAAAAGTAGTTGGCGTTTTCTTTGTAACCTACGAACGCGTAGATGAAACGCGATCCCGGGATGAGTCGTTCAATACGCACATACGATGGGATTTTTTGATTAGCAACTTCCCAGTTAAGAATCGCATGTAATCGTGTTTTATTTTCACGATTGATATTTTTTTCTTCTGGATTGTCGTCTAAATTAGCATCGGGATCGATGAGAATCGACTGTGTCCCATTCGCAGACTCCCTACAACTATACAGTGCGGGATAGAGTAATTCATTGTTTGTTTCTGTTTCTTCATAGGGAGAGAAACGATAGAATCCCCCTTCAAAAGTCGCATTTTCATTAGCCCCCCGCATGGCGGGAGAAAAAAGAAGAATGCGCGTTGCATCTATTGAAGCGCAATTTGCAGGGACACCATACTGCCATGAGGCGTGCGTGATGGTGTAATCCGATGCATTCAGATAAGGCGTATTATTATTGTCTGTGATTAAAGAGGTGTAGTAATGATTGCCAGACTCTGTTGTGATATGGACTACCGCGCCACGTGTGTAAGTGTTGGCTGACTGATAAAGTGTTGATGCTAAATTTGTTAAATCATTCCATTTGGAGGGGTCTAATTCATCGCGTATTTTTAGATTAAGGGTCAGCGTGGCGAGTTGATCTTCATAAGGGAAGAGAAATGCTGCATCCATGTCACAGGGATTAATGCCCCCTTCAGTGCCGTCTGCCCCCCAACTGACAATGCCTTCAATTTCATCATCTTGGGTGGGCGTCTCTTCAATTTCGTAGTTTTCAACGAGTTTATTGTTCTCGGATTTGCGCCAAAAAGATGTCACTACTTCCCAAGGTCTGCCCCAACCATCATTGAACGTATTCGTGTGGGTGGGCAACATAAGATAAGGTCCGCGCCATCCCACTGTAAAATTCACTTTTGGAAAAATATAGTTTGTAAAAGGGACTGTTTCAGTTAACGCAAGCAAATCTTCCGTGATGGTTAAATCGACGGTTCGTGAAAACTGGGTAAGACTTTCACTTTGATAATACCATACGGAGGGATCGTAAAGTTGCGCCAAAAAGCGACTCCGATTTAAATCTCCATTTGCATCGTTTTCAATATGAACTTTGGGAAATCTCCCCAAATCTGAAAGAAAAAGACTGATGCCATTCGCGTTTGTTTGCCCCGTGATGAGGTGTTGAATTTGCGATCCGCGTGCGTGGGTTTGACGCTCCCGTTCGCGAAATTCAGCATCCGCAAAGTTGTCTAATAGCACAGAGGCTAACGCAACAACAATGGCGAGTGAAATCACCAGCTCTAATAAGGTCAATGGCGCTAAACGCTTGATTTTCATTTTTTAGAAACCTGCTAATGGGAAGAGTTTTATGACAATATCATCGCCTTGGGCCACAATATCATCGGCTTCTGAGGGATGGGGATCATCTGTATTAAACGAGTTGGGGAATGTCTCTAACTTACGATTGGGTCCCGTGCATACAAGCACCATGCGTTGAAGACGTTTAAATATCGAAAGATTGTGTCCATCGGCGTCTACGCGCGCACTCGGACAAAGCACGCGATAGTATCCGCCATAGGGGTCTTTAACCACAGGGATGCGTCGATCGGTTCCAGTGGCGTTTTCCTCTTCGTTGTCTTCAGTGACAATGCGGCTCTCTTGGCCACATGCAGAACTCGAAGAGTGGTTTTCATCTATGGTAACAGGGAATATTTGAACGAGTCCTTCTTGCTCAAGATAAGGGGCGCGTCGACCCAATCCACTCTCGGCATCGTAGGCATCGTATTTGATGTAATCTTCAGAACTGCTCGAAAGAACAGGGTGCACTTCGCTTAAAAGGGGCCATAACCCATAAAGTGCTATATCGTATAATTTGCTGTTGCCAAGATCGGCTTTGTCGCCTGTCTCAGCGCGAAGAATGACATCAGCACTGAAGCGTTGGAATGCTTTTTGAATTTCGCGCATTTCAGCTTTGGCCACTTTCTCTTTAGATTCTTCGCTTGTATCGTTAAAACCAGGTAAAACAAGGGTCATTAATGCCCCTAAAATGCCAATGACGATGAGCAATTCAATGAGTGAAAAATGTTGGTGTTTCATATTGTTATCTAGGGGGTTAGGGGATTAGAAGGGGAGGTGGCTCAACACGAGCCACCTGTAATATTAGACTTAGTAGCTATCAGCATCCAAGATACCGCACTCAGGGCATGCTGTTGCGATCAATTTAGCTGCTTCGCCATCTTCGTATACTTTGAAGATACAAATGTAGTAACGGAATGAACCTGCATCTAACCATGGGCATTTACCTTCCATAGCGATACCGACTTTTGAAGGTGTTGCGAGGCCGCCGTTAGGATAAGCTGTATCCCAATCGATAGTTGAGGAAGCAAAAAGTGGAACGAGTTTGAATTTGCCTTCAGTCGATTTACGGCAACGTTTTTGATCATCTGTAAGATCATTATAATTACCCTCACTTGCGTTTCCTGCTTCTATCCAATCAGATAATGCAATGCCACGAATCGTGATAGGATCAGCTCCATTTTCAACAGATTTATATGAACCATCTGCATTCATCGTTTCGCTCCAGTCGCCGCTGATTGCGAGAACAGCTGTCACTTTTTCTCCAGTTTCTTCAGCTGCTTTTTTCTCATATGCAAGTGTTGCGATTCCTGCTTCTTTTAAAGAACCACCATAACCTGTAGAATTGCCTTCGTCATCTTCTTTGTCTGTGATGTCAATCACTTCAGTTGCTGTTGTGATGTTTCCTCTGGTGACTACTGCCATTGATTTAACGGGGTCGTCTGTGGTTGCTCCAGCAGCATCAGATGTACCTGTGTGGAAGCCTGAAGGATAGACACCGTTCGTGGCTTTGAACATGGTAACATAGCGGAGAATACCTGCATTATTGTAATCACAAGCTGTATCTTTGGCTGAGGTTTCGGAGTCGCTGAAATGCGGAAGAATTAATGCGGCGAGCGCACCCATGATTCCAATCACAATTAATAATTCAATGAGAGAGAAGAAAGAACGGCGTTTTTTTGTTTTTAGATTTAACATTTGAATTTCCTTTGTAGTTGTAGTATTTACTCATCCGCAGAGTCTTTGGTAATCGAATTTTTGTTTCTCCGAAATCGCTTCGGCAGAGCGTGTGTCGATGGGTAAAATACTCCTTTCTATTTGTTTATTTCTGTTTGGGTTATTGATCTTTCGATTGAATTGATACTGTCGACGACAAAGCGGTACTCTCGACCACATCGAATTAATATCTCTTTTTGTCCTTTTTTGAGAAATTTCATTTCGACATCGAGTCGACCAAATCCATCATGTGTATAGAGGTAGTCGAAAGCGCGGAGGAGTCGTGCTTTTGCTTTTTCAAGTTCGATGTTATCTGTGGGGAGGGTGTTTGTCATAATGGGGGAATAGTTTTGTGGTCTAACGATATTGAGGAGTCTCAAAGAAAATAT
>CAZIVM010000138.1:0-5447 GCA_964542845.1 uncultured Victivallales bacterium | reverse complement strand
AACTAAGAGATTTTAGGCTTTTTTTTTGAAAAAATTAAAGAATTATGATTATTTTACATAAAAATAAAGAAAAAGATTTGAAAATGTGTCGTAATGGGATTAATTTAGTATTGTCGGATTTGAAAATGATTCTTGACAAAGAGATGGATTTCGAACTTTTCAAATGCACAAATGAATACTCCCTTCTATTTCCAACATATTCAGGAGATGTTATGCCTACGCTTAAAATTTTAGATCCCCGTTATAATGGCGCAACTTATGCTCTTAATACGGCGCGCGTTACTTGTGGTCGCGATGACAAATGTGATATTGTGGTGGTAGACTCTACAATTAGTTCGGTTCACTGTGCATTTGTAATGTCGGATAAAGACTACATGATTCAAGATTGCGAAAGCACTAATGGAATTTTTGTCAACGATGAAAAAGTATCATCTCGATTGTTGAAATTTGGTGATATGGTTCGTGTGGGGGGAATTCAGTTTGTCTACGAAGAACAAGGCGACTTGCCTGTTTCTAAAGATTACGACGATGCGCCCACTACTATGACAACACGTATCGAACTTCCTTCCTCTAAACCTCGCAATGTAAATATTACGATCTTTATCCTTATGGCGTTGGTGCTTTTGGTTATTGTTTCAACCATTTATATGTGTTTTATCTATTACTTTAACTCATAACGGAGAGCGCAATGGACGCCTGTATTTTTTGTAAAATTATTAAAAAAGAAATTCCTGCAACACTCATTTATCAAGATGAATTGGTGACCGCATTTTTGGATATCGCACCGATTAATAAAGGGCACGTTTTAGTGATCCCTAATCAACATTTTGCTTCACCGGCCTCAATAGATGAGGTAACGGCTGGTCGCGTCATGCATGTTGGTGCGCAAATCGGGATTGCATTAAAACGCGCATTGGGCGCAGATGGTTATAATCTTCACTTAGCGGATGGAACGGCTGCAGGGCAGGTGGTTGGACACATGCACTTACATGTTGTCCCTCGCTTTGTCGATGATCATTTCCATTGGAATTGGCGTCAACTTGCCTATGATAACGGTGTTGAAATGGATGATTTCAAAGTTAAAATCATTGAAAAACTCCGTTTGGGTAAATAACATTTAATCTATATTGGATTTTAAAAGATTGAGTATCTTAATATTAAATAAAAATTCTTTTTAAGGAGAACAACATGAAACGTTCACATCTTTTACTCGGCACAATGATCTTGGGCCTAGGCGCAATGACCGCTTGTGGTATTTTTGCGACATCACCCCGTTCAACGGAATCTGATATCGCATCTAAAATATTTAAAACGCCAACGGTTGATGTCGCAGAAAATGCCATGGTGCCATCTATTCCTGCACGTTTTGGGCTCCAAACTCTTCCTTCAAATACCTTGTTTGCTGCAAAGTTCGATGCAAAACGTATAAAAGAAGAATCTTTGAATGTGGTTAACCTTTTCTACGGAAAAGATGTCCGTCAATCACAAACATGGAATACGGTGATTGAATATGTCGATACCGCGCTTGTCAAAATGAACGATGAGTTAGGGGCAAACAAAATCTCTTTCTTGAAATCTCTCCCTAATCAACAAGCTTATATTATCGCGGTGCCATTTACTCTCCCTGTTCGCATCGAAGATCAAATTGCTGTGGCTGAAAACGCCCGTATTCTTGCAACTGCAAGTGAAGATGTGGATGTAGAAGAGGACGAAGACGACGATTTTAATTTTGGAAACAATGAAGATGTAAAAATTCGTCAGCAATCCGATGTCTTTGCGAACTACGCACTCGTGATTGAGTGTGATAATAATGAACTCCCCGTTACCATGATGAATGAGATTATCGCGCTCGTGCGTGCTAATTTGTTGGATGAAGAATCCGAAACATCTCCATATCGTTTAACGCCTCGTGCGGCAAAAGGATGCAAGTGGATTGAGTTCTCTGGAGGTAAAAAAGTGCCTCAATTTGTGAAATCTGATAGCGAAGTTGTGATTAAAACTGAAGGGACTCTCGAAGAACCTTTCTTTATTTGTGCAACGGGAAATAAATTGTTAATCGGAAACGTACAGCCTTTGCGCATGTTAGATGTCCTTTCAACGCCTGCGAAAGAGACTTTAGCGGATATTGGAATCACTGTTCCTAATGGATTGATTGCTTCTGTTTTTAATACACGTCAAACATTAAAGATGTATGAGTCCTTTTTAACTCATCAACTCGCACAATGTGGTGAGGGCGATGACTTTGCAACTACGCTTCAAAAAAGAATTATTGGTTATCAACAAGATGGTCTTGAAGTTTTAGATGCATGGTTGGGCATTAATTCAATGCGCTCAGTGACTTTCGCTTCTTCGTTCACGGTTGAGAAAAATACAGTTTATGCAGGAAGTTTTGGGAGTATCACCTTCGACTCTGAATTAACGCCAGGAATGCGTGCGCTTTTGGCGCCTGAAATACCGTTGATTACGCCTGATTTCTTAGATGTTGATAGTTATTCTGCTATAATGGCTTCGGTTGATATCTCTACATTTTATAGCGAGTTTCATAAGTCCTTAAAACCCGATTGGGCTGATGCGTTGGATAATCAATTGGAAAGTTTTGAAGATCATGTCGGTAAAAAACTTCCTGAATTATTTGATATGTTTACGGGTGGGTTTGCTGTTTATTCAGCGATTGATGGTTCTGCAAATTGGGTTTGTTTTGGGATCAAAGATTCTCATCGCATTGTTGAACACCTCGAAAATGCGAAAGTCAACCAAAATCGTACAGACTCCATCTTTATTCCTTATGGTGATCTTTGGGTAAAAATTCCTGCCAAATCTTATGATAACGCAACTTTTATTTTGAAAGATAACGTGGCTTATATTCATTTTAAGAAAGATAAAACATTAGAAACAATTCGTGAATCTCGCAAGGCGCTTGATGACACGGATGACGATTTCTATGAATTAGAAGAAGGCGTTGAAGACGATCTCGAAGAAAATGTGGTAGACAACGATAAAATGCCACGTTCAGACTCAGAAATTACAGCGGCTTTAGTTGCGCAAGGTATTTCACTTGAGCCTGTCGCTCCATCTCAACAATTCGCAGCCCACATTGCTCCCTATGCGCATGCAAACTTCGTACAATATGTTTCAGTGAATGCGCAACAAGCTCAAATTAAACTCGTGCGAAATATTTTTGCTGAGATGGAAAATCTCCCAACTTATCTTCGTCAACTTGACGTGGATGATCAATATGCCCTCTTAATCAGAACTGCTTTCTCTTTTATTGATCAATTTACGAAAATAGAGATGGAGCTTACTCCTAATGTTGTTTATGGCGAACTCAATGGAAATACTTATGAAGTGAAAAACTTTGTAAAAACAACGATTAAGCCTCTCCCGCCAAAAGTTGAATCTTCTGAACAAACAGAAATTCCCGAAACCGATACTCCTAAAACAAAATAATCGAGGCCAATTTGACTCACCTCCCTTATACTTTACACAAAAAATGTTCGCACACGCGTGCCCGTTTGGGCACCGTGCATACTGCGCACGGCGATATTCAAACCCCTATTTTTATGCCTGTAGGGACGCGTGCTACAGTGAAAGCGATGTCGCCTGCTGAATTAATTGACCTTAACGCACAAGTGATTTTGGGTAACACCTATCACCTCTTGTTGCGTCCTGGACCTGAATTGATTCAATCGTTTGGCGGACTCCATGAGTTTATGAACTGGCAACGCCCTATCTTGACTGATTCGGGGGGATTCCAAGTTTTTTCACTCTCAAAATTGCGTAAAATCAAAAAAGATGGGGTTGAGTTTTCTTCGCATATCGACGGAAGCAAATTCTTTTTAGGTCCGAAAGAGTCGATTGCCACGCAACGTGCATTGAACTCTGATATTGTGATGGCATTCGATGAATGTACCCCTTATCCTGCTACTTATGAACAGGCGCGTAAATCTTTAGATATTACGTTGCGTTGGGAAGCTATTTCACGTGAACAACCTTTGAATAAAGGTCAAATGATGTTTGGAATTGTCCAAGGATCGAACTATAAAGACTTACGAATCGAATCTGCGGAACGTCTTACTGAAATTCCTTTTGAGGGGTATGCGTTAGGGGGCTTGGCTGTCGGTGAACCTGAAGAGGCGATGTACCGTGCGATTTCGTGGGTAACGCCTTGTTTGCCCGAGGATAAACCCCGCTATCTTATGGGGGTGGGTTTTCCGCATCAGATGTTGGAAGCGATTGCACGTGGGGTGGATATGTTTGACTGTGTGATGCCGACCCGCGTGGCACGTCATGGTTCTGCATTTGTAGGTGTGGGTGAACAATTGAATATGAAGGCTGCAAAGTTCAAGGCAGATCCTTTACCAGTGGATCCTGCGTGCGACTGTTATTGCTGTCGCAACTTCTCCCGCGCGTATATCCGACACCTCTTGAATGTGGGTGAAATTTTAGGCATCCGACTCCTCACACTTCATAATATTCACTATTATTTGAGTTTAATGGAAGAGGCACGCCAAGCCATTGCAAACGATACTTTTGATCAGATGTTGGCGAAATGGCGTGCGGTTAAGCCACTCCCAGACTTTGATGAATAGAATGGATTTTGTTGATTTTCATCCCCCGATTATGATGGGGATTTTAAATACAACGCCTGATTCATTTTCGGATGGAGGTGAAGCTGTTACGTTGGATTTAGCATTAACGAAGGCTGATATGCTTATTGCTTCGGGTGCACAGATTCTGGATTTAGGGGGCGAATCAACGCGTCCAGGCGCGCCTTGTGTGCCTGAGGATGAAGAGATTGCGCGTTTACTTCCAGTTGTTCGTGCGATTCGTGCAAAATATCCGCAACAATGGATTTCGATTGATACACGAAAATCAAAAGTTGCTGAAGCGATGTTGCGTGAAGGTGTACAAATGATTAATGATGTGTCAGGGGGGGTATTTGATCCTCGAATTTTGGAAGTTACAGCTCAATATGGGGCTTATTATGTTTTAATGCATAGTCGGGCTACCCCAGAAAATATGCAACAATATTGCGACTACGATGACTTGTTTGAAGATGTGGCGTGTTTTTTTGAAGAACAGATACAGCGCGCAACACAAGCAGGAATTGCACCTGAAAAAATTATTTTAGATATTGGATTGGGGTTTGCGAAAACGGCCGAACAGTGTCTTGAAATAGTAGAAAATTATGCATGGTTTTTAAATAAGTTTCCTCAAAATTATCATTTGATTGGACATTCAAGAAAGTCTTTTTTACGCTTGATTTGTGGCGATGTGCCTCCTATTGAACGCGATATAGCAACTTCAGAAATAACGCAAAAAATGTCGGAACTCTCCCCCAAACTTATTTTTCGTGTCCACAAAATTATGTGAAAAATTAAAATTGAGCTTGAATTTTCTTAAATGGGATGTTATTGTATTAAAAGAGAGAAAGGAGAGCATTTAAT
>CAZIVM010000137.1:0-5465 GCA_964542845.1 uncultured Victivallales bacterium | reverse complement strand
TCAAATCTCCATTTTTATTTTATAAAATGGGGTTTAGTTGGTCTAAACATGTGAAATCGACTTGATTTTTTACAAAAAGGGTGTATTTTAATTATGTTGTATTATATTATAATAATAAAGGAATAACAGATGAAAATCGAAAATAATCAAATCAAAATTGGCAATGTGAGCGTTGAAACCCTCGCAGAAATCTATGGAACACCTACTTATGTTTATGACGAACAAAAAATTCGCGCGAACTTCCGTCGTGCCTATGATGCGTTTGCTAAATATTACCCCGACTTCCGTTTCTTCTACGCCGTAAAAGCATGTAACAATCCTGCAATTGTTCAGATTCTTACTAGCGAAGGCGCAGGAATTGACGCAGCAAGTGTGAATGAAATTTTGTTAGCTAAAAAAGTGGGACAAACCGGAGAAAACGTGATGTTCTCAGGAAACTTCCTTTCTGATGACGATATCCGTCAAGGTCTCGAAAGTGGCGTCATTTTCAATTTGGATGATCCCGCACTTCTTCCTCGCGTGATTAAACACGGCATCCCTGAGTTTCTCTCTTTCCGTGTCAATCCAGGCGTAGGAAAATCAAACGTGGGCGACTTCGTGACAAATGCAGGGCCCGAAGCTAAGTTTGGAATTCACCCCGATCAAGTACTTGAGGCCTATCGTGCTGCTAAAGCCGCAGGCGTTAAACGCTTCGGTGCACACATGATGACGGGGTCTTGTATTACAGATCCTGATTACTTCCCTTTCATTACGGGCTTATTAATGGATATTATTGGTAAAGTTGCCCGCGAACTTGATATCGAATTTGAATTTATCGATTTAGGGGGCGGTTTGGGTATTCCTTACAAACCCGAAGAAGAAGGACTTGATCTCGAACGTGCCGCACGCTTAACTGCAGAAATGTTTGCAAATAAAATTAAAGAATATGGGATGAAACCCCCTCGTTTAATGATGGAGCCTGCACGTTACTTTGTAGGGAATGCGGGTTATATTATTGGCCGCGTTCATGCCATTAAAGATTCTTATAAACGCATTGTTGGGACAGATATTGGGATGAACACCTTAGCGCGTCCTGCTATGTATGGTTCTTATCACCATATCTATGTGAATGGCAAAGAAAATCACGCACGCAAAGCAATTGGCATGTGTGGTCAACTTTGTGAAAATACAGATTTCTGGGTAAAATCACGCGAACTTCCCGAAGATATTGCCGAAGGCGACTTAGTTGTTGTCGAAAACGGTGGTGCTTATGGTTTCGCGATGAGTTACCAATATAATGGACGCCTCCGTCCTGCAGAAGTGTTAGTCAATGGCGATCAACACGCCTTAATCCGTGCGCGTGAAACTTTTGAAGATATGATTCGTCATACAGAAGTCGCGCCATGGTTGCTCTCTCAATAATCCTCGCACCGTTTGCGATATAAAATGTCAATGGCGAACCTGCGTTATGAGATACCTTATTGCGAATAAAGTTGTTTTGGAAGTCTCAAGTTGGACTTGAGAAATGCGTCGTTAAAAAAAGATACGTGTGCTGACGCTCAGAAATGCCCGATTCACGGGGTGTACGCGTACAATGCGCTGTTTGCGAAGTCAAAACAGCGTTCATGGCGCAAGTGCGCCCCGCAATCGCTTGCTGGATTGCGCGAAAAATCGACCGTCTTTCTTTCATAACGAAAGGGAGATTTTGAGGAAAGGGACATTGTAGCAAGGTGTCCGAAATAAAACAATAAGATGTTGTTTTAGAGAAGTCTCAAGTTGGACTTGAGAAATGCGTCGTTAAAAAAAGATACGTGTGCTGACGCTCAGAAATGCCCGATTCACGGGGTGTACGCGTACAATGTAAAGGAAAATATGCCAAATTTAGACGCATTTGCTCAACTCGGACTCGATTCCATTACCCTTTCAGCGTTAGCTGCTAAAGGTTTTGAGGAGCCTTCACCCATTCAAGCAGCCACAATCCCATTACTTTTAGATGGTTCTAAAGATGTGATTGGCCAAGCGCAAACAGGAACGGGTAAAACAGCTGCTTTCGGGATTCCAATTATTCAAACCATTACCCCTAATATGGGATATCCTCAAGCTATTATTTTGTCGCCCACGCGTGAATTATGTATTCAAATCGCGGAGGAAATGAACTCCCTTCGTGGAAGCCGTATGCACAGTATTGCGCCTATTTATGGGGGGCAATCTATCGATATTCAGTTGCGTCGTTTACGTCAAGGCGTTGATATTGTTGTAGGGACACCTGGGCGCGTTATTGACTTAATTGAACGTCATGCACTCGATATTTCACGTGTTTCTTATGCGATTTTAGATGAAGCGGACGAGATGTTGAATATGGGATTTGTTGAAGATATCGAAAAAATTCTTCAGTATACCCCAGAACAAAAACGTACGTTAATGTTCTCTGCAACGATGCCTAAACCTATTCTTACCATTGCTGAAAAATCGATGCGCGAATACGAATTAATCAAAGTGGCACAGTCGCAAATGACCTCTACACTCACGGATCAAATCTATTTTGAAGTGCGTAATGAAGATAAGTTTGAGGCGCTCACGCGCATTATTGATATGGAACAAGATATGTTTGCGATGGTGTTTTGTCGTACCAAAGTTGATGTGGATCAACTTGCTGAAAAATTGAACTTCCGTGGTTATTTAGTCGAAGCCTTACACGGTGATATTGCACAGGCACAACGTACTCGCGTAATTGAACGTTTTAAAGCCAAAAAATTTAATCTACTTTTAGCAACGGATGTGGCGGCACGCGGAATTGATGTATCGCACTTAACGCACGTTGTGAACTACTCTATTCCACAAGGCCCTGAAGCGTATGTTCACCGTATTGGACGTACGGGGCGCGCAGGAAATACTGGGACAGCGATTACATTTGTGACCCCTTCCGAATTTAGAAAGTTAACCTATTTAAAACGTGAAGTTAAAGGTGATATTCGTAAGGAAGAGCTCCCGAACCCTGAATCCATTGTGAGTCGCAAAAAATCACGTATTGTCGAACGTATTCAAAAGGTAATTGAGGGTGAACGTGAAGCAAAGTATGTTGCTTTTGCTGAAGAAATCTTAGCAGAAATTACCCCAGAAAAAGCGATTGCAGCCTTATTGCGTATGGCCTATAAAACAGAACTTATGCCTGAGTCGTACAACGAATTATCAAGTAAACGTCCTAAAAAAGATCGTGTTGATGATCGTGGGCTTACGCGCCTTTTTATTGCCTTGGGTAAAGATCAAAATTATGGACCCAAAGCGTTGCTTGATTTATTGTGGGAACGCGCTAAAGTTAAAAAATCTAAGATTGGAAAAATTGATTGTTTTGATAAATTCTCCTTTATTAATGCCCCATTTGAAGAAGCAGAACGTTTAATTGAAGCGTTCCGTGGGTTTGGCCATAAAGGAGGCACGTTTATTGAAATCGCGAAATCCAGCGATGACAAAACCGATAAGAAAAAACGTAAAAAATCAGATATCGATGGCATGCCAGATGCACCCAAGTCGCAACGCGAACTCCCTTCATACGATAATGTAGACTACTTCCCACAAGATAAAGGTTCTAAAAAAGGTGGCAGTAAGCCACGTCGTAATCCCGTGCCTTCTTGGGAAGATATGCGTAATTCCGACGAGAAAAAAGCGCGCAAACGTTCGGGCAAATGGCCTGAAAAGTTTGAAAAAAGCGATAAAGGTGGAAAAGGCAAGAAATTTGGCGACAAAAAACGCGGCGACTCATCGAAATCAGGGAGTCGCGGGAAGTCAACACGTCGTAAATAAGAACCTATTGACAAGATGATAAAGTGTTAATTCAATTTATGTTGTAAAACTTTAATACGGATTAACCTTTATTCATTAGCTTAAAATCGTAGAGATTCAAATATCATATTGGGTCTCTACGATATTTTTTTGATTATAAATATGATGCTGAGATTCTATTGATAATTCTCCTCTTTATATAAGGTATATTTTATAACATAAATGTATATCTTTAGGGTTCAAAAATAAAAAAAATAAAGATTTATGCTTATCGGATGTAAATAAAATTTGAAAAATAACTATTTAAGGATATATTATATAAAAAACATAGGAGTGTACTGATGCGATTATTGATGATATTAACCCTTTTTTTATTGAACTCAAATTTTATTCTTATCGCACAAGATGATGTTAAAAAAGAGATCAAGGTTCCCACTCAAGAAGAGATCGCTCAAGTAAAAGGAATCGTTGATGCTGTTACGAAAACTGAAATCGCCAATTATCAAGCTAAAAAATTGAGTGCTGATGAACTCGGCGAAAAACTATTACAGCTTTCTGATGTGGCAGAATCAACTGCTGCCAAGTACCTTTTGTTAAACATGGCAACTCAATATTTTGCCGAAGGTGCTTCTGCACGCAAAGCATTCGAAACGTTAGCGCGTATGGAAAATTACAAAGGATTTGATCCTACTCCTATGCAAGTGAATGTATTAAAATCATTAGGAAAGGGAATTAATGCCGAAAATGCAAATGAGGTCATGTTGGTGCTTAATGAACGCTTTGAAACATGGATGGAGGAAGGGAATTTTGAAGCGAACGATGAATTAAATCGTCTAGTAACACGTTTCTCTCGTTTTACCAAAAAAACCGATGCGTGGGACGATTTTTCACATTTACAAAAAGAGTATCGCGAACAACAAAAATCATACAAACTTCTTCTTGATATTCAAAAACGTTTGGAAAAGACTCCCGATGATATCACGCTTAATTTACAATATATTCAAGCATTATGTGGGGCACGTCAAACTTGGTCGAAAATTGCCCCTCATTTACCCAAGCTGAAGAATGCAAAACTGACTCAATATCTTTTACTTGAGAAAGATGGTAAAGTTACTCCTGAAAACATGACAGAGATCGCAGAATTTTATTGGAGTTTTGGCGAAAGTATGAAACCTCCTTTTGCAATTGTTTGTAAACAGCATGCGGCAGAATATTATACTGAACTTGTTAAAAAAGCCACGGGATTAAATAAAGTGATGTACGAAAATCGTATTGCAGAAGCAGAGAAACTCTCTATTGTTAAAAAAATAGAAAAAACAAAAGTTGATCCCTTTCGTTTGCCCAGAAATGCAAAAGCAGGAAAATTGCAATGTGAGATTTTTGAACATCAAAAAATAAATTCTATTAAAAACATCCCTACTGAAAAAAGTAAAGATATTGTGACTGTTGCGCAAATTGACATTCCGACATCAATGCTTAAGAAAGATTATTTTGCATTACGTTTTACAGGATATTTACTTGCCCCTAAGGCAGGTGAGTATACTTTTGATTTACGTTCAGATGATGGCTCTGCTTTATACATTAATGATCAAGAAATTGTTAATAATGATGGTTCTCATGCCGCTCGCTCAAAAACGGGAAATATAAAATTAAAAGCCGGATGGCACAAAATTTCGGTTTTATATTTTGACGGGGTATTGGATGAG
>CAZIVM010000136.1:0-5493 GCA_964542845.1 uncultured Victivallales bacterium | reverse complement strand
AGAAGAAGTGGATTTTGAACGAGAAAAACGAACTGGTTCCCAATCTCGATTTACACCACGATTACTATCAATATTAAAACGATTCTGTTTCGTGAGCAGAGATATAAGGATTTGTTTTTGGATCCGTATTTGATTTTACACAAAAAAGGGCAAGGGTTAAAATAATATTCAATGGCGGAAGAAAGTCTAAGAGTACCCATATTCCACTATACCCCATATCGTGGAGTCTGCGCACCGAAATGGAGAATGTAGGAATACAAAGAAGCAAGCAAATTCCAGTCATAAGCCACTGCCCAGGCAACTCAAATATTGATATTAAAATGACCCCAAGGATGATTGCAAGTATAAATATACATGTAACACATAAAATATACATCCCAAACTCTAGGCGTGTTGCGCGTCCAGAAAAATTTGCATAATTGTTAAGAATTGCATCTAAAAAATATTTCATAATGTGCTCCTTGAGTTTGGTATGTTGATTGAATTAATAATTAATATATATCAATAATATTAAAAAACAAGTTGATTTTTGAAATTTAGAGCAAATTGGGTTGATTGGGATTTTTGCGATGATTTAACGAAAAATAGGTGGGTTCTATCCCTTCAAAACGTTGATGCGCTTTGAGGGTCGGAATCCGACCTTGTGGGGTACGCATAATGTACCCTTCTTGAATCAAGTAAGGTTCGTACACTTCCTCAATGGTTTCTTGTTCTTCGCCAATGGCAACCGCCAACGATTTTAACCCGACGGCACGCCCATTAAATTTAAAAATCAACGCTTCTAAAATTCGTTTATCCATTTCGTCGAGTCCATCGGGATCGATGTCCAACATCGCCAACGCATTGTGCGACACCTCTTGGGTAATTTCGCCATTCGATTTCACGGCTGCATAGTCGCGCACCCATTTTAACAAATTATTGGCAATACGTGCGGTTCCACGTGCGCGAGTTGCGATTTCAAGTGCCCCCTCTGCGTCAATCAAGGCTTGCAAGATACCCGACGTGCGTGTTACAATTTGAGCTAAATCCTGAGGTGTATAGTAGTCGAGTCGACAATGAATGTTGAAACGGGAACGCAGGGGCGCAGAGAGCATTCCTTGACGTGTTGTGGCGCCGATAAGTGTAAATTCTGCCACGTTTAAGCTGACGGTGCGTGCGCCCGGTCCTTGATCGAGCATAATATCGATACGAAAATCTTCCATGGCCGAATACAAATATTCTTCAACTTGAATGGGTAAACGATGTATCTCATCAATAAATAAGATATCGCCGCGTTCAAGCGACGTGAGGAGTCCTGCCAAATCGCCGGGTTTTTCGATTGCGGGGCCAGAGGTCGCTTTAATGTTGGCCCCTTTTTCGTTGGCGACGATATTTGCAAGGGTTGTTTTACCTAATCCTGGGGGGCCTGAAAATAAAATATGCCCCAAAGGTGCATTACGCATTTTGGCGGCTTCGATAAGGATTTGGAGTCGCTCTTTAATCTGTGGTTGCCCTGGAAACGAATCAAAGGAGGTTGGACGAATGGTGGCTTCGAGTTCGGGTTCGCGAGTATTGAGCGTAGAGGTGAGAAAACGTTCTGTCATAAGGGGGATCCGAGTTGTTGAAAAATCGATGCGTATTCTTTGACAATGCATGCGATTTTTTCTTCGTTAGAAATTACTTTTCCATTAATATGCCACGAATATGTTTCAACTTCAAGTAAAGTTTGCAAATTAATTTCATTTTTTTGCGACTTCAATGTGTTTAAGACCCGTTTAAATGTGAGGTTCAGTGGAAAAATGCCCGTTTGCGATTCATCTAGATAAACCCCTTGATGATAATGTGTGCGTAAAACGGTTTCAGCGGGGAGGGCGCGAATGGAGGCTTTTGAGGGCAAATCTTCCCAACGACTTTGCGATGTGCGTGTTTGATGTAAGTAGATGGGGTCTTGTAGAGTTTCAAAAAGGGGCGTGTCGATTAGCGCGGGATGAAATTCCTTACCCACACTGAGTTGAATTTTGAATAAATCGTTTCGCGACAAGTCGGGCATTTCGCCGACAACATCGCAGTGACTCGTATCTAAACAAACTCCTAATTGAGAATTGTTTGATACAGACGCTAAGAAGTTGCGCATTTGATCTGTCGTTTCACAAACACAATCGGGTTCAGGTTCAAAAGCAATACGAATCCCTTTGGGTAATTGTTCGGCTAGTTCCAAAATATGGTTTTGTGCCATGGGTATGGCATCTGTATTGAGAATATCATGATACCCTATAGGAAGAGTCGAAATCACGCCAGTTCCTGAAACTTCATGTAATAATTGCGCACAAGCTAAGGTATAGTCTAATCGTGCTTTGTCGCCCCAATGGGGCAAATAAACTTTACGTTTAATCGCATCCCCATGAAATTTTCCATAAGGAAACGCATTCAGTGTGGTCATTTCCACATTGTATTTTTTCAAGAGTTGAGTGAATGCGCGTATCTCTTTGGGCATGACGTGATGTGCAAACCAAAAGCCCATATCGATGGCGGTATCGTGCGATAAGTCAAACTGGGCACGCAATGCTTGTGTAAGATGTTTAAGCGCCCACTCCAAGTCGTCAATCGAAGTGACATCAAACGCGTTGAGACAGTACGCAAGGCGGTGTCCCGACGGCAAAAGCATTAGGCTTCTCCGCGCGAGATTTCATCCATGCGTTGTTGGGCATCCGCATCGACTAAAAGTGCAAAGAGGTTGGCCATATAGCCTTCAAGAATGTTGGGTAAATCGTATGTTGAGATTCCGTAACGGTGATCGGTACAGCGCGACTGAGGATAGTTGTAGGTACGAATACGTTCCGAACGATCCCCTGTTCCCACTTGGGCACGTTTTTCACCTGAACGTTTTGCCGCTTCTTCTTGCTCCACTTTTTCTAAAATTCGCGAACGCAAAATACGCATCGCCACCTCTTTGTTGCGGTGCTGTGAACGCTCGGTTTGACACTCTACAACGGTGTTGGTGGGGATATGGGTAATCCGCACGGCTGAGTCGGTGGTATTGACGTGTTGTCCACCCGCACCCGATGCACGGAATACATCGATTCGTAAGTCGTCGGCTTTGATTTCAACATCGACCTCTTCCGCTTCAGGAAGAACGGCAACCGTGATGGTAGAGGTGTGAATGCGTCCGCCCGATTCTGTTACAGGAACACGTTGGACACGATGAACGCCTGATTCAAAACGCATTTGATCGTAGGCTGTATCGCCTGAAAGTGAAAAGACCACCTCTTTGATACCCCCTAAATCACTGCCTGTCATTGAGAGTAACTCCATTTTCCAGCCGATTTGTTCAGCATAGCGCATGTATGCACGATAGAGATCGCCTGCAAACAAGGCCGACTCATCTCCGCCAGCTGCGGGGTGAATTTCAACCATCACGCGTGCGCCAGAGTGTGGACTGGGCGGAATGAGTAATCGACGCAAGGTCATTTCCAATTTTTCAGATTCAGCGGAGAGTGTTTGAATATCTTCTTGAATCATTGAAAGCATGTCGGGATCCGACTCCTCAAGAGAGAGCGCTTTATTTTCGTCGAGTTCGCGTAAGACGATAATCCAGCGATCATAAGTTGCGAAAAACTCATTGAGTTGTTGGAGTTCTCTGTTGAGCTCGCGACAACGTTTGGGGTCGGAAAACACCGCAGGATCAGAGACTTCTTTTTCTAAGACGCCTACGCGTGCGCGTAAATTTTCGATGTGGGGTTGAATATCGGATGGGGTCATGGGATACCTTTAATAATTTGTGTAAGTTGCAGACAAGAAAAAACCTTCCGACATCGTACGACGCGGAAGGCTCTCAATTTCACGCAACAAAATTATTTGCTGGGTTTTGCATAACGGCGTTGGAAGCGTTCGACACGACCTGCTGTATCAACAAATTTTTGTTTACCAGTGAAGAATGGGTGGCAATCTGCACAAATACCCACTTTCATTTCTTTACGGGTACCGCGAATTTCCCAAACTTTACCACATGCACATGAAATGGTGCCAGGACCGTACTCAGGATGGATGTCTTTTTTCATTTTTTAGCTCCTTATGGATGATTAATGGTTATAAAATCGAATTTATTTTAAAATTTCCTATATTTAAAATACATCCAGACTTGAAAAAAACAACTCTTGATGTAAATTTTTATGTAATATTTTTTCTCTCACCCTCAAATTAGGAGTCATTATGCACAACGAAAACATCGAAAACAATGAAAAACGTCCCCTTTGGGCCCCTTGGCGCATCGCTTTTATCCGCGGCGAAAAAAAAGGAGGATGCTTTCTTTGCTCAGAACAAAAAGTGTTTTCTGAAACCGAAGAGAAGTTGATGATTGCAAAGTTGGAACATGTTTTTATTATCTTAAATCGTTATCCTTATAACTCAGGGCATCTGATGATAGCCCCTTATCGTCATACAGGTGATTTGGGAGAACTCTCCGCTGAGGAACGTCATCAACTTATTGATACAGTCCCGCTCGTGATTGCGATGTTAAAACGTGTTATGCGCCCTGATGGATTTAATACCGGTTTTAATTTAGGTTTAGCGGCTGGGGCAGGGGTCGCGGATCACTTGCATTTTCATATAGTCCCCCGTTGGGTGGGCGATAATAACTTTATGCCTGTTTTAGGGGATATTCGCGTAGTGCCAGAAGCGCTTGAAGATACGGCGGCTCTTTTAAGAGAGGCATGGGAAGAATCTGTTAATGATTAAATAAATTCGAGTGTGGGTCTATAAGTCACCTATCGAATAACGTTTTAAAACAAAAAAACCTCGGAAATCATCCGAGGTTTTTTTATGCTTGATATTAATCTTTAAGAAAGGATTAATCCATGGGCATTGCATCTAAGCGTTTATATACATCACGTTTTCCCATGGAGAGGAGTTCGTAAATGCCGCGGATAGATTTTGCGCGGGGGGTTGTTTTACCAATTTCCCAATGACTAATTGAGAAGAATGTGACCCCTAAGAGTTTTGCAAATTGAGGTTGTGATAAACCTAATTTTTTGCGAATACGACGAATCTTGTTTGGGGTGATGCGTGAGCTATAACCTGCGGGTTGTGGACGTGAAATAATTTCATCATCTTCTGTAACAGCGACTGCTGTTGCTGCTGGACGCGCATTTAAACCTTTTTCAAGTGCATGAATGCGTGCGGCTTGTTCGACTAATGATTTACGCATAGCAGCAAGTTGTTCACGCATAGGTTCAACCACTTGTTTCATTTCTTTTTTGGCTAAGCGACGAATTTCATCGTTCATTAAACTTTTGATGTCTGGCATTGTGACGTCCTTTCGGGTTAAAGAAATATTGATACTTTATAGGATAATAGTAGTAATATACATCAAAAAAATAAAAATTCAAGTTTAAATTTGTTTAAAAATCTTTGCTATAAAGGAGTTAAGTTTAAAGATTTTAATTTTCTAAATAAATCAAATATCATTGCTTTTATTTCTTAACTTTATGATTATAAGTGTTTTATGTTGTTTATTAT
>CAZIVM010000135.1:0-5554 GCA_964542845.1 uncultured Victivallales bacterium | reverse complement strand
GAATCATATATTCAAAGATCAGTGTTGAATTTTCAGAAAAATCATTAAACTGATCTTTGAATATATGATTCCGCGTATGGGTAAACGCATTGATAATGTATTGATTCACGAAAATATTGTTTTTTTATTAGAATTTAAAGTGGGTGAAAATAGTTATCACAAACATTCTAAAATTCAAGTACTTGACTATGCACTTGATTTGATTAATTTTCATTCTGAAAGTGAGAAAGCATTACTTGTTCCTATATTAGTGGCGACAAATGCACATGAAGTTCCCTTTCATCTTTCATGGATCAAAAATAATTTAACGGACGTCGTCTGTTGTAATTCAATTAACTTAAAAGAGACTATTCATTCTATTATATCCACGATTAACGCTCAATCATTTCCATTGATAGATTCACAACAATGGATTCAAGCTATATATCGTCCTACCCCTACAATTATTGAGGCGGCACAGGTATTGTATCAGGGGCACAATGTGAAAGATATTTCAAGAAATGATGCTTCTGCAGAAAATCTTACGCTTACCACGAGTACGATAAATTCAATTATTGATGAAAGTAAGCAGTATAATAAAAAATCGATTTGTTTTATTACGGGAGTTCCTGGTGCAGGAAAGACTTTAGCAGGGCTTAATATCGCAAATGAGCGTCACAAATTCGAAGAAAACGAGCATGCTGTTTTTTTATCAGGAAATATGCCCTTAGTTACCGTTTTACAAGAAGCATTGGCGCGTGATGAGGTCATTCAAAAAGGGTGTTCAAAAGCTGATGCCTTGCGTCATACGAAAGCTTTCATACAAATGATTCATCACTTCAGAGATTCATCAATAGGAACAAATTTGCCACCGATTGAAAAAGTGGCTATTTTCGATGAAGCTCAACGTGCATGGAATGCTCCTGCGCTTAAAAATTTTATGAAAACGAAAAAAGGGATTCCAGATTTTGAAATGTCAGAACCTGAATGTTTAATTGCGTATATGGATCGTCACCCAGATTGGTCTGTCATTATCTGTTTAGTTGGGGGTGGACAAGAAATTAACACAGGAGAAGCTGGAATTGCAGAATGGTTTTCAGTTTTAAATGAAAAGTTTCCGCATTGGGATGTTTATGTTTCATCGGCGATTACAGATGTAGAATATTTGCAAGGGAGAACACCAGAAGCGTGTTTTTTGCATCCGAGCATCACCTATAATTCTCATTTACATTTAGCGGTTTCTCTTCGTTCATTTCGAAGTGAATCTCTTTCATCTTTTGTTAAAGCCGTATTGGACATGGAAGGAGAGAGGGCTCAATCTCTTTTAAATACATTAAAAGACGTGTATCCTATTGCCGTTACGCGAGATTTGGCTAAAGCAAAGGATTGGGTTAAGAAGCATGCCGCAGGATCGGAACGATATGGGATGATTTCCAGCTCTGGAGCGCGTCGTTTACGTTCACATGGAGTATGGGTTCAAGCACAAGTGGATGCTAAAAATTGGTTCTTAAATGGTTCAGATGATATTCGTTCGAGTTATTTTTTAGAAGAAGTCGCCACTGAATTTGATATACAAGGCTTAGAGTTAGATTGGAGTATTGTATGTTGGGATGCAAATTTAAGAATCGACAATCATCAATGGGCTTATTACGAGTTCAAGGGATCGCGATGGAATAAAATTCAGAAACAAGAAAAACAGCTTTATTTGAAAAATGCTTATCGTGTTTTACTCACACGAGCGCGTTAAGGATTTATTATTTTCATTCCGCACGGAGATACAAACGATCCTACTGCTTTACCCGAGTTTTATGATGCAATCTACCATTATTTGTGTGATTTAGGGGTCGAGAAAGTGTGATTATCGGGAGAGGGTGCGGATGACGACGGAGGCCGCCCAGAGTCCAAACATTGGCGGAAGGTATGAGATGGTGCCACGCGCAGAGCGTTTCCCATAAATCATTGTATCGTCTGGCGCGGTGACTTCGCATGTGCCCACGGGGATTTCTTCCGAAAAAATGGTACGAACTTTACTTAGGTCAACATTGATTTTTTTGAGACGTTGTCGTAATGCTTTAGCTAAGGGGCATCCATGGGTTTGGTTCAAAGAAATTTCTTGAATCAAAGCTGGGTTGAGTTTACCTGCTGATCCTAAAGAGACAATGATTGGTATATTTTTTTCAACAGCGCCCGCAATAAGATAGGCTTTCGAGGATAAGGAATCGATGGCATCTACAATGTAATCAAAACGCGTATCTAATAACGTCTCGGTGGCATCATCGCGCAAGAAAATATGACGCGCATGTACAACACACTCGGGGTTAATATCCAATATGCGTGCTTTCATGATTTCAACTTTAGAGCGCCCTTCTGTGGATGAGAGCGCAACAACTTGACGATTTCGATTGGAGGGATCAACATTGTCTCCATCCACGAGTGTAATTTCGCCAATGCCTGCGCGGGCGAGTGCTTCTGCTGCCGATGCTCCAACACCGCCAATCCCGACAACACAAACATGGGCTTGACGCAATTGATTGAGTTTTTCATCGCCTAGAATGAGTTGTGTTCGATGTTGCCAAGACGGAATAGCGGGAGTCATTTATTTTTTTCGCGTTGTCGACTTCGTTGATTTCGTTTTGGTAGCGGTCTTAGAAGTTGTTTTGGGTTTGGTTGCACTTTTCGTTGTTGTTTTAGCTGCTGTTGTTGCAGGTTTCACGACAACTTTTTGTGGATCGACAGTGGGGGCAACAGGATTTGCGCCTGCTGTTTGTGTGTAACCCCAGTCGAAAAGCGTTCTGACTAATTTTGCGCGATCATCGCGTTTGGAGTTCCCGTATTCGACCCCTGTCACCACGCATATCATGCGACGTCCGTTGCGGTTACAGGTTGCAGATACGCAAAATTTGGCTTTGCGTGTATAACCTGTTTTGAGACCATCGCATCCTTCACATGTATTAAGGAGTCGGTAATTACTATTGATGAACTCTGTGGGCTTCGCACGTTTAGGACCAAATGTGAAATTCACGGTTTGAGAGAGTTGCATTGCGCTATCGTATTGCATAAGATATTCTGAAAGTTGAGCAATTTCGGACGCGGAAGAGACGTTATCGCCTTTCCAGTAAGTGTTTGACGCAGGGGGCAATCCATGGACGCTATAAAATTGTGTTTGATGGAGTCCCATATCTTTTGCGCGAGTGTTCATGCGTTCGACAAATGATTGAGGATTATTCCCTGTTAAATACTCTGCCATGAGTTCGCAACAATCGTTAGCACTATGGATAATGATTGCTTCGAGGAGTTCATGAATGGTAAATGATTCGCTAGGATCTAACCATACTTGACTCCCCCCTATTTTCGCAGACGATCGAGAAACAGGAATGAGGGTATCGAAGGCTAAGTCATCACGTTTTTCAAGCGCTTCGTAAATTAAAAGCGCGGTCATAATTTTGGTCATTGAGGCAATGGGGAAGGGGGCTTTGGAGTTCTTTTCCCACAACACTTTGCGCGTGGATAAGTCCACTAAGATCCCTGAGGTGCAATACTGCGTTACCGACAATGTTGCGGGGTCGCCATGAAGCGCGCCAGTGTAGTCGTAGGCTTTCCCTAAATCAGGATTGCGACGTTTAGCCACTTTCATTTCTTTGATGGGATCGTAAGGAACCGCGCTGCTGTCTAACTCAGGAAGCAATGCGCTATCTGTGGCAACATCGCTAGGGTTTTCAGGAAGCACTACTGTGTTGCCATCGGGGCCGAACACACACACCGCGCACGCACAAAGCGCACATATAATCCCCGAGAGGAGAAACATTGTGGAAGTTTTCATTATGACTTTTCTATGAAGTGGGTATTATTTATTTGAGTTTTGACATTGCACGGTTAACGGCACAAACCATGGCGATTACTGCTGCCCAGTCGATATTAACGTGTTGACCTGCGCCATGTACCAATTTGTTGTTTTCTGTGAGACGCACACCCACAAAGGCCAAGGCGACGGCTTCAGCTGTTTTTCCGAGGGTTTGTTCTGAGAAGTCCTCAACAGTGAATTTGGGGAGTCCTTCAATTTGACTCAACGCTTTTGCGGCTGCAGAAACGGGACCATTCCCTACGGCTTCGATGGTGTAAGGATTGCCGTTGAAGTCAACTGAAATACTGACGCCCACTTGATCTTCTGCCACATCTTCTGTTAAACGTTTAAGTTTACGGAAAACGAGCGGACCGCCTGCGTGAAGGAATGTTTCTTTGAAAATGGTATAAACTTGCTCTGCTTCGAGTTCACCGCCATTGGCATCCGCGTATTTTTGAACCACTTCGCCAATTTCAGGGTGCATTGATTTGGGGGGATATACATCGAAGTCGTGTTCAAGCACATACGCGATTCCGCCTTTGCCGGATTGACTATTAATGCGGATTAATTTTTCATATACGCGTCCTAAATCTGCGGGATCAATATGCAAGTACGGGACTTTCCATTTTTGTGCAAAACGTTCGATCGCCCATTCGAGACTATCCAATCCTTTGCGAATTGCATCTTGGTGAGAACCCGAAAACGCGGTAAAGACTAAGCTCCCTGCGTAAGGATGACGAGGATGCACTTCAATCGAAGAGGCCTCTTCAACAATGCGGACAATTTTTTGCATATTGGCAAAATTTAATCCCGTTTCGATTCCGCGCGAATAGAGGTTCAACGCTAAGGTAACAATGTCGACATTTCCAGTTCGTTCGCCATGACCAAAAAGGGTTCCTTCAACGCGTGTGGCTCCCGCAAGTAAGGAGAGTTCTGTCGCCGCAACGGCACAGCCTTGGTCGTTATGTGCGTGAAGAGAGATCGCGGTTTCATCCATATAAGGATATTTGCGTGCAAAAAGTTCAATCATATCCGCATATTGGTTTGGCGGACGGCGTTCAACTGTTGCAGGAAGATTTAAAATAAAGGTTTGAGGGGTAGATTTTCCCCACGTTTCTTTCACTGCCGCGCAAACTTCCACGGTAAAATCTAAATCGCTATCCGTGAACTCTTCAGGTGAGAATTCGTACCATACGCGGTCGGTCATTCCTGCTTGTGCAAGAGCATCTTTGACAAGACGTGTTCCTTCCACTGCCATGGTCTTAACCCCAACGCGGTCTTTGCCAAAAACGAGTTCACCATGCAAGTCACTAGTTGCCACATAGAGGTGCAACAATGCACGGTGTGCGCCTTTGAGCGATTCAACGGTACGATCAATTAAGTGTTTGCGAGCTTGGGTTAAAACAGATATAGTCACATCTTCGGGGATATGATTCCCTTCAATTAAGGTGCGAACGAAGTCGAAATCATCTTGTGATGCGGATGGAAAACCCACTTCAATTTCTTTGAATCCAATTTCGACAAGAAGTTTAAAGAAGGCCAATTTAGTCGTCGGGTTCATGGGGACAGGAAGTGCTTGATTGCCATCACGAAGATCCACACTGCACCAACGGGGGGCTTCTGTAATGATGCGATCGGGCCATTGACGATTCTCAATGGGCACTGACTTCGGGTAAATGTATTTTTGATTACTCATGATTTCGAACCTTTCTTTATCGGTTTTTTTACTTTAAC
>CAZIVM010000134.1:0-5726 GCA_964542845.1 uncultured Victivallales bacterium | reverse complement strand
AACCTTTCTTAGATGAGGAGTTAAAAAGATGACGAAGCGTTTCCCCAAAAGGCTCATTTGGCGATGAAAAACAGGCGTCCTGACTCTCTTTTTGATTCGCATTTTCAAAACCTAAATCAGAGGCTTTTGCTTTAACATCTCTCTTTACAAGTTCCCCCAAAGGCATTCGAATTTGACGTAACTGTGATTGAGAAAGTCCAAATAAAAAATAGGTTTGATCTTTCGCATCATCGATGCCACGAAACAACGCAACATCTCCATTTTCAAGCGTGCGAATCTGAGCATAATGACCTGTCGCAAGCGCTTCAGCCCCCACTTCGTTTACAAACGCGAGAAGTTTCCCAAATTTGATACGCGGGTTACAAAGCGCACAAGGATTCGGCGTTAAACCCTTACACAAAATCGACCAACAAGGTTTAAGTACTTGCGCCATAAAATCATCGCGCACATCAATAAAATGATGTTCGATTCCAAGTTTTTGGGCCAAGGCGGTAACAGATGACGAAATATCATGATAGGGCTTTTCACCTTTAGTATCTGTATAATCAGGCAACAACTTTAATGTAGCCCCAATCACTTCGTAGCCTTGTTCTTGCAAAAGATTGACCGCTAAAGTTGAATCTACCCCTCCACTCATGGCAACCACTATTTTCTTTTTTGACATAAGCACCTCATTTTTCTCGATTTAATTTTTCTAAAAATTTATCCGCATTACCCCCACGAATCACAAACGTTTTCGTGCGTGAGGTTTGCCCAGACTTCATGTAAATCATAGATTTTGAAACGTCACAAAAATCAGACAAAAATTTAACAACCGCTTGATTCGCTGCCCCATCAACAGGAGGAGCAGTTATCGTTAATTTTAAAGCATCGCCTTGGGGATCCATAAAACGCGTGCGTGATGCTTTAGGGACAACACGCACGGTGAGTTCTAAATCATTCTCCAATTGACGGAGATACGTCGGCAGATGGCTGAACATTGCTAGGGGACCCCTCTTGAAGATTTGGGAGTTCAAGCATTTTGTAAATCACTTTAGCATCCAACGTTTCATCACGCAATAATGCAAGTGCAAGCGCTTCAACTTTGTTTTTATATTGAATCAACATTTTACGAGTATCATCATACGCAACTTTGATCATTTGACGAACTTCTAAATCGATTTCTCGTGTTGTTTCTTCACTGCAAGATTCATTTTTAGTAATGTCGCGACCTAAATAGATATGTTCACTACGAGAATCATATTGAACCGTCCCTAATTTTTCGCTCATCCCATAAGAACAAACCATAGCACGCGCCAAATTTGTCGCTTGTTGAATGTCGCCAGAAGCTCCACTGGTGATGTCATCTAAAAATATCTCTTCAGCAACACGTCCGCCCATACAAACCCGTAAATCGGCTTCCATTTCACGTTTAGAACGTGTATAGCGATCTTCTTTGGGCAAATGCATGGTTGCGCCTAAATAGGCACGACCGCGAGGAATAATTGTTACTTTATGAATAGGGACAGAATGTTTTTGCAACATTCCCACGATAGCATGACCCGCTTCATGATACGCTGTAATTTTGCGCTCATGTTCACTAATCGTACGACTTTTTCTTTCGCGACCAAAACTTACTTTATCACGCGCTTCTTCAAAATCAGCCATGCTTGCACGATCCGCATCACGGCGCGCCGCTTGTAAGGCAGCCTCATTAATTAAGTTCGCTAAATCGGCACCACTAAACCCTGGGGTTGCGCGCGCCACTTTTTCAACATCAACACTTTCATCCACACGAATTTTTTTCACGTGAACATTTAAGATTTGAATACGGCCTTTAATATCAGGGAGATCCATCACGATTTGACGGTCAAAACGGCCTGGACGTAACAATGCTGCATCCAATACATCTGAACGGTTCGTCGCCGCTAAAACAATCACATTGCTATTGGACTCTTCAAGACCATCCATCTCGACAAGCAACGCATTCAAGGTTTGTTCGCGTTCATCATGACCGCCACCAATGCCCGTAAAACGTGAACGTCCTACCGCATCAATTTCATCGATAAAAATTAAACTCGGAGAGCAGTCACGCGCTTCTTCAAACATATCGCGCACACGACTCGCACCAACCCCAACAAACATTTCAATAAAGTCAGAGCCACTAATCGTAAAGAACGGCACCCCAGCTTCTGCAGCAACCGCACGAGCCAAAAGCGTTTTCCCTGTTCCAGGAGGCCCCATCAACAATGCGCCCTTTGGAATTTTAGCACCAATCAACTTAAATTTAAGCGGATCTTTGAGATATTCAACAATCTCCATGATTTCTTCCTTAGACTCATCGGCACCCGCAACATCAGCGAAACGGGTTTTATTATTCTTAGGATCCAACATGCGGGCACGACTTTTTCCAAAACTCATTGCGCCACGCCCTTGCATCTTGATTTGACGAATAAAAAAGAAATAAATCAATACCGCTATTAAAATGATAGGCAAGAAAATTGTAATAAAAATTTTAAGCCATTCACTGGGTGTCTGAGCCACAACATTATGCGCCATTGTACGAATAGAATCCGAAAGCGAGTCTGTCATATAAACTTGAGATTTAAAGAAACCTTTCGTCTTACCATCAAGCTCAGATTCTTTTGTAAACGCCCCTTCGACACGACACAATTTTTGACTTTCCGAAACAGGCACAATCGAAACTTCACTCACTTTACCTTCACGTAAAAGAGTTTCAAATTCGGATTGCGTGATCTCTGCACGGCCTTTTTCATCAGGAGATTGGAAAAATAAAAGCGCGCCAATCCCTAAAAGAATAAAAAGCCAAACAAAGACAGAAAAAGGAGGTCTGCGACGAGACTGTACAGTTGTAGGATTATCCATTGTCCCTCACTTATCGATTCGCTAACATCCAGCCCACAACACCTAATAACGCTAAAATAACAAGCACAAAAAGTATAATCACAATGGCGATATATTTTGAATTTGCACCTTCGCCACGTTTCGGACGTTGACCTAAAGTATTAGGTTGAAGGCAAACTACGGTCTTAGTGCAAGAGTCGTTATCTTTAATTTCGATATTAGTGACAGGTTTAGGAGGTGCAATCACGGTACCATCATCCGCTTCAAATAAAGCTTCAACCATACCGATTGTGACCAAATCTGTGTGAGACAAAAGTTGTTCTGAAATAGGTTGATTATTAACCCGTGTACCATTTGTACTATGACGATCGCGGATAATATAACTATTCCCAGATTTAATAAAATCACAGTGATAAGAACTCACAGTGGTATCAGGAATAGAGATCGCTTTATCAGGCATACGACCACAAGAATATTGGTCTTCAGTCAATTCATAAGTCAAGCCTTTGAATTGGGAGGAGAGTAAAATCAATTTAGCATTACCCATGGGTTCAACTCCTAAGTGATAAGATTTAATTTAATATATAGTATGAATCTTCATAAATATACATCCGTTTCATAAAAATACAAACGGGATATATGATTTTTTTAAGATTTAATTAATACTTCTGCGATTTGAACAGCGTTTAAGGCAGCGCCTTTTAATAATTGGTCGCCACTAATAAACATATCAATACCGCGTTTGTCGTTGCGTGAGACGTCTTGACGGATACGTCCAACAAGAACATTGTCGCGACCCGAAGCATCAATAGGCATAGGATATTGTTTATTAACAAGATCATCTACAATATCAAGACCGGGTGCATTTTTTAAGATTTCACGCACTTCTTCGGGTGTCACTTCTTCTTCGAACTCTAAATTCAATGTCTCGGAGTGGGCACGCATTACGGGAACGCGCACACAAGTACATGACACTTGAAGCTCTGGTGTGTGCATGATTTTACGACCTTCGTGCAACATTTTGAGTTCTTCTTTCGTATATCCATTATCTTGGAATACATCAATATGTGGAATTAAGTTAAAAGCAATACGATGTGCAAAAGTTTGAGGTTTAAATTCTGTTTCACCATTCAAAGCAGCTTGGGTTTGCTCAGCAAGTTCGACCATACCATTTGCGCCAGCCCCACTGGTGGCTTGATAGGTTGAAACAACCATACGTTTTAATTTTTTAGCCTTCAAGAGGGGATAAACGGGAACAGTCATAATAATGGTTGAACAGTTGGGATTTGCAATGATTCCTTTATGTTTGAAAGCGTCTTCAGGATTCACTTCTGGCACCACTAATGGGACATCGGGGTCCATACGGAATGCTGAAGAGTTGTCAATCATCACTGCGCCCGCATTGATTGCCGCTTGTGCAAACTCTTTACTGCGTGATGCGCCAGCACTAAATAATGCAAAATCAACACCTTCAAACGCATCTTGCGTTAACTCTTCAACGGTTTCCATTTTGCCAGCAAATTCGAGTTGTTTACCTACACTACGCGCTGAAGCTAAGAGTTTAATTTTCGACACTGGAAAGTTTCTTTTTTCAAGTGTGCGTAAAATTTCAATACCGACAGCACCTGTGGCGCCAACAACTGCAACAACATAACCTTGTTTTGACATGGAAACAACTCCTGTAATTTAATGCGATAAATCGCGTTGATTCTGATTAAAATTTCATCAACATATAATATACATTATATTCACATTTTTTCAAGTGATATGCCTAAAAAACAGGTTATTTCTTCGTAAATTGATCTAATAAATCGGTGTTTATCTTGGATTGTTCCGCAGATTCTTCGTTATTAACGGTCGTATTTTTCACCAAATTTTCGGGCAAAATTGTCATTTTTTGCGCTTCATCTTCTGCGGGGAGAGATTCTTTACGAATCAAATTATCCAATGAAGACGCATGAAGATAATCCGCAACTTTTTCGCCAGCTAATGCCCCTGAGGTTTCACAGGTTTGATTTGCTTTTTCAATCACATCAATAAAATACGACTCTAAAGAACGTTGAGGATGCTCCACCTCTACATGGATTTTTTCAGTTGCAAAACAACTTTTAAGTCTAATCTCATCATCTTGAGAAAGCCCCTGCGCAACAAATGCAGTTTTATCATCATCCGTTAACAAGGTTTTCAAATCACCCTCAGCAAGAAGAGTGCCCCCATAAATAATAGCAACACGATCTGAAATATCTTGAATATCGCCTAAAATATGCGAAGTAATCAAAACCGTCTTTCCACGTTTTGCCAACATCATAATCAAGTCTTTCACCTCACGACACCCTAAAGGATCCATCCCGGATGTGGGTTCATCCAATATCAAAAAATCGGGATCGTGTATCAAGGCTTGAGCAAAACCTAAACGTTTACGCATCCCATGCGAAAAAGCAGAAACTTTACGATGCGTGGCATGAGAAATACCTGTCATGGAGAGTAGCTGAGGAATACGAACAGCAACATCTTGCGCCGACAAACCTTGCAATTTTCCGAAAAGCATCAAGGTTTCGTATGCGGTGAGATTTCCCCAAAAAGCGAGTTGTTCAGGCATATAACCCACTTGGGCTTTGGTATCAACATCACGGGGAGATGCCCCTAATACGGTTAACGTCCCTTTTGTGGGATAAAGTTGACCCAATATCATTTTGAGAAAAGTGGATTTCCCTGCTCCATTCGGACCCAATAGTGCATAGACACCGCCCTTAGGAATGGCAAGGGTTAAGTCGCGAACAGCCACGGTTTTAGGACGTCGCCAAAAATCTTTAAAAACTTTCTCTAAACTTACAGCTTCAACAATATTAGGAGTCATTTTCCACCTCGTTAGAATTAAATTG
>CAZIVM010000133.1:0-5732 GCA_964542845.1 uncultured Victivallales bacterium | reverse complement strand
GAATTAATATCATGCAATATATATTATTTAAAATTTACAAATAAATAAACTATCATATGTAAAAAACACTTGCATTATCGATAAAAGACATTATATTAAAAAAATAAAGTCCGGCGAACCGGACAAATAGGCTTTCACCTTCGGCATATAGCCTTGTTGTGATAAGATGTTAATAATAATATAATCGTATAAAATAAAAATACAAATCAAAATCAAAAAAAAGATGGAGAAAAAATTATGAATGACCTCAAAAAAGAATCAACAAAGTTTTTAGGACTCGACATTGGCTCTAATTCAATCGGTTGGGCAATCTATGACGCCATAAAAAATGATTACACAGACTATGGCGTTCTGATTTTCGATGAAGGTGTATCGGCAGACGACTCATTAGAAACGCCCGCAGGAATTCGGACTGCAAAACGGATGGGGCGTCGCATTAAATTTCGAAGACGTCTTCGCAAATTCGCCCTCTTAAAAATCTTGGTTCGCGAAGAGATGTGTCCGTTAACACAACAAGAATACATCGATTGGAAATCGAAAAATATATTTCCGCTTCATAATAAATTGTTTTTAGATTGGCAAAAAAGTACAACACAAGCTAATCCCTATATAGCGCGCGCATTAGCGGCCTCTGAAAAGGTAACTAAAGAAGAGTTAGGACGTGCGTTGTATCACATTGCGCAACGTCGTGGTTTTAAGAGTTCGCGAAAAGATCCTACGTCTGACGAGAATTCTTCTGTCGACGATTTAGGTAAAATTAAAGGTAGCATTGTTGAACTAACCCAAATCTTAAAAACAAAAAATTGCACATTGGGTCAATACTTCTATGAAGAGATTCAAGCCGGACGCAAAGTGCGTAAACTTCACACCGGCAGAAAAGAACACTATATTCCTGAAGTCGAGCAAATTTGCAAAACACAAGAACTATCCGAATCACTCGCCAAAGAGATTCATGATGCGCTCTTCTTGCAACGTCCATTACGCTCTCAAGCACATCTTGTCGGAAAATGCCCCATCTCTGGTCAACGTAGAGCTCAAATCAGTCATCCCGATTTTGAAACATATCGTATGTGGGCGTTTATCAACACGATACGTATTGTTGAAGACAACAAAGCACGCGAACTCACCCCCGAAGAAAAAGAAAGAATTGTTGAAGTTTTCTATTATAAAGCATCCTATTTTAAATTCGAACGCATCATTCACAAACTCTACCCAAAACCTTCATCAAAAAAAATACCTTATACGCATCCCGAATTTAATTATAAACCTGATAGCACAGTTAAAAGTTGTAGCGTATCCCATCAACTCAACGATCTACTAAAAATGGATTATACGCAATGGTCCTGCGAAGGAACATCCAAAAAAGGAAACGCGACCCATTACAACTATCAATCAATTATTGATGCACTTCACTTTTTTGATGATAACGATTTACTTAAAAAGTTTGCTAAGGGAAAAATCAACTTAAATGACGAACAAGTTGAAAAACTCCTCAATATGCGTCTTCCCGAGGGTTACGCGCAATACAGTTTAAGCACGATTCGCAAAATTCTATCTTTCTTAAAAGAGGGGATCGAATTAACCACAGCGCGTTTCCTTGCCAACATTCCAGAAGCAATTGGTGAAAATACATTTGATTATCATCGTAAAGAGATTACCAATAGTATCTTACAAATTACAAATGATTATCGCACGCAGAAAAAAGAACAATACAACAAAAAAATACATATTGTCCCCCTCTCGCAACGTTTAAAAGATTATATGGTCGACCGCTGGAATATCAACAACGGGAAATGGAGTGAATTATTCGAGAAGTCATCTGACAACATTTATCTTAAAGATCATGATAAGAATACTCTCCCTAAAGTTCAACTCGGAATGATGCGTAACCCGCTTGTTCAACGCACACTTACAACACTTCGGAAGTTCCTCAACTACATGAACAAAATCGGCAAAATTGATGACGAGACACAAATTCATATCGAACTTGCACGAAATGTCAACAACCGAAACATGCGCTTAGCTTACGAAAACTGGCAAAAAAAACAAGAAAAGAAACGTCAAGATGCAAGCGAATTTATTAAAGAGAATGGAAAAACGCCCACCGATGATATGATTTTACGCGTGTTGCTTGCAAATGAACAAAATAATATTTGTATGTATACAGGCAAAGAGATCAACGCCACGCATATGCTTCAAGACACCCTCTTTGATATTGATCACACCATCCCTAGATCGCGCGGTGGCAATGATAGTATGGCGAACAAAACGCTTTGTGATTTGAATTACAACCGCCATATCAAGAAAAATAAACTCCCCACGGAGTGTCCAAACTACGAAAACGCGTTTAACGAACAAAATGAAAACTATCCAGCCATTGCTGTTGTGTTAAAATCGTGGGAAGAAAAACTTGACGCCTTAGAGAAATTATTCTTAAAAGAGAAATCCAAAGCAAAGTCTTTCCCTGCCGACAACAAAGAAGGCAAAGCTCGTGCGCAACAAAAAGCGTTAGAAACTCGTTTTGAACTCGATTATTGGCGAGAAAAGGTAAATTCATTTCAAATTAACGATGATAAATTAGGCGAAGGATTTATGAAACGTCAGCTCGTTGATACTGGAATTATGACACGCCATGCACTCGAATTCCTTCGGTCGGTTTATCCTCGCACTTATGCGGTGAATGGTCAAGTCGTTGCACACGCCCGTAAAGCGTGGGGACTCCAGCAACAATTCAAAACCAAAGAACGAGTCGATCACATTCATCATGCCGTAGATGCGATGGTGATTGCCCTACTTTCGCGCGCTCGATTCAATGATATTTGCACCAAACTTAAATCTGAAAAATTTGATCCCTTTAATAGTGAAGAACAAACCGATAAAGTGTGGGGAGAATTTTCGCCTATTCCTTATTTATATAACAAAATTTATGGATGTTGCGAAAATATTTTAGTAAAGTATGTCAATCGACACAATGAATTGAAACCAACACTCAAAAAAATTCATCTTAAAGCGTCGATTCTTAAAGATGGAAAAAAAACAAATCGCGTCCTTGCTAAAGGCGATTCCGTACGCGGTCAACTCCACCAAGAGACTTTTTACGGGTGTATCAAGCCGCCTCAATCTAAAGAACCTCAGTATGTGATTCGTAAACCTTTAAATGGATTTGGTTCGCGCGCAGATATGGATAAAATTGTTGATAACACAGTTAAAAATAATATTTTATCACAACTTGATGATTACGAAACTCAAGGAATAAGTTTTAAACAAGCCATACAAAAAGAGTTTTGGATGAAGAAACCGTGTCCTGAATGCCCGAATGGTGTCCCGATTAAATCGGTTCGTATCTTCGCACGCTGTACTGATCCTAAAAAACTCAAACCGCAACTCTTCCAATCTGAAAATGAATACAAAAATCATTATTATGTCAATTCTGCAGCGGGAACCAATTTTAAAATCGCGATTTTTGAACATGAGAAAAAAGGTAAAAAAGTGATCTCTACTCAAGTGATTAATTTGCTCGACTTTATTCAAGGCAAGATTGACCTCCATGAAATTGAGTCGCAGCCCGGATTTAAATTCTTTGTTTCGCCCCGTGATTGCGTCCTAATCTTTGAGAATGATCCCGAAGAACTCAAAAGCCTATCGCAACGTCAACTCTCGAAACGACTCTATCGCAATATTAAATACGGCGATACACGAGGGACATTTAAATTCCATCGTCAAGCGCGAGGAATTACCGATTTAGGGAAATACTTGGATTCTATCGGAAAAGGGGCATCTGGAACCTCTAAACTTAATTTTTCATCTCCTGAAGAATTATTATTAATTACATCTCCCGAAACATTCACACAAATGCTTTTTGAAGGAATCCATTTCAACATTTCTTGGAATGGCACTATTGAATTCTTATTTTAGAGGTATTTTATGATTAAGCGCACTCTTTTCTTTGGCTCACCAGGCTATTTGCACACGGAACTCTCACAGTTAGTTTATATCCCGCGAGCCAAAGAGTCACAAGGCGCAAAAAAAACAATGCCCATTGAAGACTTAGGGATTGTAATTATCGAGTCGCCTCAAATCACAATTACGTCGCAGTGCTTACAATCTCTCTCCGAAAATAATACTGCTATTGTCTTTTGCGATAAAACGCACATGCCAACATCTTTATTACTTCCTTTTGCCGATCACACCCTTGCACACAAACATACCCAAGCTCAAATTCTCACATCTGAAGCAGTGAAAGGGCGACTTTGGAAACAAACCGTTTGCGCCAAGATCAAAAATCAAGCGGAGTGTCTTTCACGCGCGCAAAAGAAAAACTCTAATCATCTCAAAAAACTATCCCTCAAGGTTAAAAATGCAGATCCCGACAACATTGAAGGTCAAGCCGCAAGAATCTATTTTCAAACCCACTTTGAAAACACAGATACGCTTCGGTCTCGCTTTGGAAATATGCCCAATCCTGCACTCAATTATGGCTATGCGATTCTACGCGCCGCAATGGCTCGCGCACTTGTGGGCTCAGGTCTCACTTGTATCTTAGGGATTCACCACACTAATCAGTATAATCCGTTTGTGCTTGCCGACGACATCATGGAGCCTTATCGCCCCTTTGTAGATGATCTTATTTTAAATGATAATCCCCTTTTCTCTCATCCAGAAAATACTGAATTATCTAAGGAGATGAAAGCCAATATTCTTTCATTACTTACAGTCGATGTCGTTATCGAAAAAATGCGACGCCCTTTGCTGAACGCTTTATCGTACACGACTGCCTCCCTTGCACGTTGTTATCTTAAAGAAACAGATCTCATTCGCTACCCTGAGTTCGCAAAATGTCCGCCACCTATCACACCATAAGCGAGTATACCTCTATGTGGCTACTTGTCTCTTTCGATTTGCCGACACAAACCAAAAAGCAACGTCATGACGCCTCTATATTTCGTAAAGAACTCATACGCGACGGTTTCGTAATGATGCAATTTTCGGTTTACATTCGCAACTGTGCAACTAAAGAAAATATGGATGTTCATATCAAACGAATTCAAGCATTTGTTCCCGTAGAGGGACATATCGCCGTCTTTAAAATAACCGATAAACAATTTGGCGATATTATTAATATTTTCGGTGCCCTTCAAAAACCGCCACCCCCACCCCTTGAACAACTTGAACTCTTTTAGTTTTTTGCATTTAAAATAAAAAAAGGACTCCTTTTGAGGGGAGTCCTTTATGTTTTTTCGAAAATGTTTTTACACGTAATGCCATATCAATAAAGATGTTATACCATCAATATTGTAAGACACTTTCAAATAACATCAAATCACAACGGTTTTTAAGACGTAATTTCATTGCTTTAATTGTAAGACACTTTCAAATAACATCAAATCACAACAAAGTTTAATTGATTTCATCCATTTTCTAAATTGTAAGACACTTTCAAATAACATCAAATCACAACAGCGGGGAAGTTAAGTATTACTGTAGCCGTATTGTAAGACACTTTCAAATAACATCAAATCACAACTTAAATGAAGTTACGAAAGGAAATTGAAATATTGTAAGACACTTTCAAATAACATCAAATCACAACTATCGGTTGTCATAATCGTGGTGTTATTGTATTGTAAGACACTTTCAAATAACATCAAATCACAACTTTTGTTGTGTACTTTTCGATTAATTCACGATTGTAAGACACTTTCAAATAACATCAAATCACAACAGTATCATAT
>CAZIVM010000132.1:0-5856 GCA_964542845.1 uncultured Victivallales bacterium | reverse complement strand
CCACTTGACATACTTTCCGAAAATCAATTTTAACACAAAACGGGATATCCCCAATCTGTTGCATATAGATTTGTATGCAATGAAAAACACGTTATAAAAAAAAATAAAATCTTATACATATTTACTCCTTAATTAAATATTGTGACCCTCTCATAGGCTGTGAATTCCGAGTGATGGGATTAACCACAAATGTTAAAACTCGCTTCCTTGTGTATTTTTGAGCGCCCCTTAGACGCTGTTGTTCTAAGGGGCGAAATAGATTTAATGATTAGAATTCCCAGTCTTCTGCACTGCGTTCCATTTCTTCGGGGGTTAATTTATTTGTGGATTCATCTTCTAAGGAAGGCAATCCTTTGCGAAGCGGGTAAACTCGGAGGAGTTCAAGCACGGTTTGAGATTCTGTGCCATCGGTAAGATTGATTGGGTCTACTTTGGCTTGAATATCGAGTTTTGCATCATGATCGATGAGGAATTTGATTAAGTCCTCATCGTTATTCATGACCGCATAAAAAATAGGGGTACGCCCGTCGGCGTCAAGGTAATTGACATCGGCGCCTTTTTCGATGAGATATTTGACAATGGGGCGGGCATCTGTGCTATTGCGTCGGTAGCTACGTGGTGAGTAGTAATAAAAATGAGCTCCTGCACAAGCTGCGTGAAGGGGAGGGCGTTTGACATTTAAATTGAGTTCGGCGCCGTGTTGGATAAGGAGGTCAATCAACGCTGTATCGGCATCATTTTGGACAAGGCGTCCTAAGGGGGTGGTTTCATCGTCAATCAAATTAATCATCGCTTCTTTATCGATGAACCATTGAATAATTTCTCGATTTTTGGGGAATTTCATACACGCAATTTGGAATGCTGTGCGATTGGATAAATCAATTTCGTTAATATCAAAACCTTCCTGTGATGCAATGATATTAATGAATTCAAAAAAGGGAGGCTTAGAGGTGTCGGGGATATTTTCATTGATGATTAAGTTCATGTCTCTTTCGATGATTTCGGTTTTTATTACTATGATTTCTGGATTACCGTAACGAACATTATTAAAAAGAAGATTATTGACAAGTAAGTTATGAATAAGCTGGCGATTTTGAAAGATTTCTGTCGTGTTTGTTGTTTTTGCTTTTTCGATTTCTCGGTTTAAGAAATAAGAAACGATGGACGAATCCGCAGAACGACACGCTTCGGCTAACGCATCGGTTGTTTTTTCTTTTTCGCCATCATCACTGATCATCCATGTTTCGGTTGGCATGGCGAGTTCTTCCACAAAATAACGGATAGTTTCGAGATTTGCATTTTTATTAATCGCCGCTAAGAGGGGGGCAGAAGGTGTTTTTTCATTGGTAGAGAGAGGCGCACCTTTTTCAATAAGATATTTAATGGTTGCAAGCGGGGCATTGTTTTCAACAGCTTTCAATAGAATAATGCCTGTTTCATTTCTTTTCCAATAGTAATTTGAGGTGGGTTCTGTAAAGACGAGTCCATGATCAAAGAAAATTTGGAGTGTATTAACATCTTGGAGATGTTCAAAAACGAGCGGGATGGCTGGGGGATAACGCTCTTGAGTTTTAAAATTGGGGTCGAGTCCATGTTTAAACAAGATTTTTAATACGCTAGAATCTGTAGCGTTTAACGCCGTACTCCACCCTTTATAGAGTTTGCGACTTTCGGTTTCTTCATCATCGTATCCTTTGGATATGAGACCAGCGGAAGACTTAAAACCGCATGAGGTTTCCAGGGCTTGTAGAGAGTCGCATGCGTACTGGACGATGGAGTCTTGCTTGAGCCTAACGGCGACATAAAATGGGGTTTCAAGTGGGGAATAGTATTTGTCTATTTCAATAGCCTTAAACATATTCGCCCCTTTCTCAACGAGGAATTGGGTCATTTTTAAGTTCCCATTTTTACAGGTAAGATAGAGCGCGGTTGTGCAAAGATTTCGTGGGACGCGTTTAACGGCAAGGAGAGATCTCTGGGTATAATATTCTTCGTTGGTATTTTTATCGAACTCGACATTGGCGCCCTGCGATATTAAATACTCCGCAATCGGAATGGATGAGACTTCGCACGCGTACACGAGTGGGGTTTTGCCTAGCTCGTCGGTTTTATTTAGGTTGACAGTGTATTTTTCGACGAGGAATTTAACACTGTCGAGATTATGTTCGCGAATTGCCGCTTCGATGCGATGGCGAATTTGGCGACGCGTAACCGTTTTAGGCGCGTCTTGTTCGGTCGTGGGCGTTGAGGCCTCTTCATTGGCGACGACTTGATGTGCAATTCCACTCAAAAGAAACATTGTTAGTAAGAATGTAATTTTTTTCATGTGAGACTTTCGGGTTGTTGGTTGATATGATAATGAATGATGTGCGATTTAAAATTCCCAGTCAGCTTCGCTATTTGAGAAATCGGTAGCCCCGTTGTTCGTGTCGGGGTTATCTCCTGTATAATTTTGAAGAATTTCATGGATAAATGTGTTTTCGGTTGCTTGACTAAGTGCTTCGTTTCCATTGTAAAGAATATCGCGTTTGGCGCCATTTTCGATGAGGGTTTTAATGGCCGCGACATCGCCCATTTTAACCGCATAATAGATGGGGGTGTAACCCTTGACATCGAGTTTATTGACATTCGCTCCTTTTGAAATAAGATATTCAATGGTTCGACGCGTTGTGACAGGATTAAATGTTTTAGTAGGAAAATAGAAACTTGAAAATCGATTGTTATCGATATCACACTCTCCTTTTGCGCACATGTAATGCAAGGGGGGGAAGGGGGCGTCGATCGGTTCAACTTCTGCACCATGCGCAATGAGCAGTTCCATGATGGGGGTATCGACATTTTTTTCGGCAAGAAGACCCAATGTCGTTGTTTTATTCGAGGATATATTGACTAATGCCCCTTTAGAAATCAAAAATTGGAGGAGCGCGCTATCGACATTTTCGTTTTGACACGCAACACTGAAAGGGGTATAACGATCTTGATATTGTTCATTGATATCCACGGTTTCATTGGCAAGAAAAAGTTCGACAAAGGCTTGTTGTTCTTTGAACGTTAACTCTCGTTGTTCGGCAAAATTCCCTAAGTAAAAAGTAAAGTCCTTCCGTGATGATAATAGACCATGGAGCAAACCTCTATTTTGGAAAAAATTTTCTTTTTGGTTTTCAACGGCAAATGCTTGTTCATGCTTAAACAAGTAGCGAATCAATTCAGTATCTTTTTGTTGACACGCCATATAGAGGGCATCAAACACCGAACGGTTAAAATCATTTTCGATTAAAAATACGACAACTGATGAGGTCTCTTCTTTGGGGAGATCGGGGATGTAGGTTTGTATTTTCTTCTCTTCGATTAAGTAACGGATAAAATGAATATCATATCGTTGTAAAATTGCATAACGTAGCAATTGGTATGAGGTCGGATCTTCTTCTAAAATTCTGACGCCATTTTCCATTAATAAAAAAATGATTTCTGTATCCGCATTCTTTGATATGGCATAATGCAATATTGATGTTTTCTTTTGATCAGAGAGTGCAAAAGAGATATTAGAGCGTTCGTCTACATTTGTTGTAATATCGAGTTTTGCCCCAGCTTCAATTAAGAGCTTAACCATTTCCATATCTATAATATTTAGTTCGAGAAAAGAGGTTGAAGAGAAGTTGTTGTAGAAAATTTTGTAGTTGGGATCAAACCCATATTTGAGGAGTACCTTGAGGGTAGGGGCATTGACATCATTGAGATGTTCGCCAAAACTAAAAAATAAGAGTTGTGTTTCGGTTGTGGTATTATTCGGATTGATTGTAATTTCAGGCGGATTTTTAAATAAGAGGGGATGTTGGAGGGCTTGATGGGAGTCGCACGCGTATTCGACGATATGGGTGTGGTTTTTTTCTAATGCGGTGTACAAGGGGATGGATGGACGATATGATCGGTCGTCTTCATCACGCTCATTGCTGACATAGGTGAAAAGACTCCCCCCTTGTGTCTCAAGAAATTTCACCATCTCCAAGTTGCCTTTGACGCAGGCGTAGTGCATCGGATAAAAAGAGCTATTGAGTTTATTAAACGCAAATTTATTATTTAAATCGTCTTCCAAATTATCGTCATGCTCATCTTGAATATTTTTAATGCTTTTATAATCGAAAAGGAGCGCATGGTTTCTTGAGTAATGAATGTCGGCACCTTTGCTTAAGAGATAAGCAACGGTGGGGGTATCGCACTGATAACAGGCAAATGCTAGTGGGGAAAGATAAGAATATTTGTCTGTATAGTTAAGGTTGATATTATATTTATCTAAGAGGTCTTGGGTTTGTTTGAAGTTTTGATTTTTGAGGGAGTTGAATAAGTCTTTACGGATTTCAGAAAGTTTGCGTGAAGAATTTGTTTTAGGCAGCGATGAGTCTGGGGTGGACGTGTCGTTGGTGTCGGCGTATAAGTGAACGCTGAATGCAAACAGTAAGTATAGACTTAATATCAAATGACAATGCATGTAGTATCTCCTTGTGTTGTATCTCTATAATATATAATATAGAGTCATTAAAATCAAAATACAAGCAAGAAGGAGGGCGAAATAACGAATATTTAGAAATAAAATTATAAAATACCTTATTTAAAATAAAAAAGCCCGGTTTTTACCGGGCTTTCATTACAACAATCTCAATTAGATTGCAGGGGTGTCAACCGTGATTGTAGAATCAACTGTTGGGGCAACAATCGTTGAGTCTGTGGATGCTCCCACGATAGCGGGGTGAGAATATCCCGCATCCATCTTGTCACCTAAACTTGCGCCAGCACGACGGCTTGACATAACGTTCATTGCGAGAACAGCAATAGCGAAGATGATACACAATGTAACCGTAATTTTAATTAAGTGACTTGCAGCGTGTGCGCCGAAGACAGATTCACCGATACCGCCAAAAGCGATACCAAATCCGCCACCTTTGCTTTGTTGGATTAAGATAATGCCAACGAGAAGTATTGAAACTAATGCAATAACAATGCATGTGAGAATCATTAAGTATTCCATGATATAGACTCCATTTGGGTTGTGATTGTAAAATGTATGTCTTAATAATATACATCCCTTTTTTCAAAAATCAAGTACGCACGCTTTTTTTTTGATGTATTTTTATAATTTTGTAATTTTAATAAGGGAAGTACGGCTGGGTGTTGAGAATATTGACATCTAAAAATGCTAAAAAACAAGCTAAGGGTTCACGGGTTAAACGTTTCATTTTTTGACGTCGATTCACATCTTTTGCCGCATATCCAATCACATCAAATCCTTGACTATTTGCAATATAAATGGCGCGTTGGCAATGAAATTCTTGTGAAATAATGGTGAATTTTGTGCATTGAAATACATTCTTTGCGCGAATAATAGAATCGAAAGTACGAAATCCAGCATAATCACATAGAATGTCTGCGGAATCAACGCCATTATGAATTAAATCATTGTACATATCTGTGGTCTCGTCATATGTTTTGCGACTGTTATCGCCAGATACAATGATTTTTTTGATTTTTCCAGCTTTGTATAGTTCGGTCGCAGCTTCGATACGATGTGCATAATAACTGTTAATCCAACGTCCGTTGTACGCAGAACGAATTGTGCCAAGGAGGAGCCCATATTCCCGTTCTGGGATAGTATCAATTTGGTGATAAACTTGACTTCTACATGCGTAAATCGCACAGTTGGCGTAGATAATGCTCCCCGCAACGATGATTAAAATTGCACTCAATGTATAAAGGGTGCGTCGAATCCATTTTTTTTGTAGAATGGAATATAATGGCATAAAGGATAAACATATATACTTGCAAATTTTCGAAAAGATTGATTTCATGCCAGTTCCTTAAAAG
>CAZIVM010000131.1:0-5915 GCA_964542845.1 uncultured Victivallales bacterium | reverse complement strand
TAAGATGCGTTATATTAATTAGGTTAAATTGTTTATATATAAAATATCAGGAAAGATTATATGCCCCGTTTTTGTCAAACTCTACCGTTGTTTATCGCAACAGCTATTTTAGTTTTAAGTGCTAGTGCATGCGGTGTTTCACGCACCGAAAAAGAACTCGCAGAAATGAATCAACGCAATGTTTTGCACGATGAGGCGCAAATCCCTGACTTGACCGAAAGCTTGGGTGGGCGAGATGATTGCGAAGGATTCAACCGTGCGATGTGGTCGTTTAATCGTTGGGGACTCAAGTGGGTGATTCGTCCCATTGGATACGGGTGGGGGACTGTTTTTCCACGTCCTGCCATTCGCTGTGTCAATAACATGTTTACGAACTTTGAGTATCCTATCCGTCTGTTTTCATCGCTTTTGCAAGCCAAATTTAAGTCGGCAGGCACAGAAACTGTCCGTTTCTTATCAAACTCTACTTTGGGTATCGCAGGACTTTTTGACGTGGGGTGGTCATGGTTTGGAATTGAACCCTCAAATGAAGATTTTGCCCAAGTTTTTTGGACGTGGGGAATTGGACAAGGCTCATTTTTGCATCTTCCATTGTTAGGGCCTAGTTCAGCGCGTGATGGTGTTGGCTATATTTTCGATGTGGCTTGTGATCCTAAAACATACTTGCCGATTCCGGGCGTTGCAGCGTTTGGGATGTTGAATCGAATGATGGCACATTATCGTTCGTTTGATAGTGTGGATCACACCTATTACGATACTTATGAATTGACAAAACGTTTTTATGTGGTCGGACGACACATGAAACACAATGATATGGATCGTTATTCTTATATACAAAAGGTGTTTGAATCCTCTTTGATGTCGGCGATTGAAACAGGGGAGAAACTCCACACGACGCCTCCCCCTTTTCCAACAACGCCCATTACAGGTTATTTTCGTCAAGGCAAATACATCGACACCTTAAAGTATCTTTTGTTTAGCTCTAAGGAGTCGTCTGTTTGGCCCGAACTTTCCCCATGGAATAGCGATTTTTATTTTCAATGTTCACGTCGAAGCGTCGAAATGAGCGAAGAACGCCCCGAACTTCCTTATCGTGTGTTGTACCAAGATCAACCCGATACAGCCCCGCTCTATGTTTTGATTCCGGGGACAGGGGGCGATTGTAGTTCTGTCGAGGGCGCCGCATTAGGCGAAATTGCATTTAATCATGGGTACAATGTGTTGTTGATTCCGAGCACTTTGAATACAAACTTTTACTTGTCGGCAACACAAGCACCGCTTCCAGGTGATTTGCCTTCTGATGCGCTTGATGTCGTTACTGTGCTCGATAAAGTGTTGAAAGATTTAGAAAAACGCGATGACTATCAACCCAAATATAAAGTGTTGTCGGGTTTATCATTAGGGGCAACGCATGTTTTGGCGATTGCGGCGCTTGATTCAGCGCAAAAAATATCCCTATCATTTGATCGTTATATTGCGTGTTCACCTTCGGTTCGTTTGGATTTTTCAGCGCCAGAGATTGATGTTTGTGCGACCCAATGGTGTAACGAAAGTGATACCTCGCGTTTTGATGTTGCTGTGAATGCAATTGCGAAGTTTATGACATTGGCTTTTTTAGATGGCGCAGCCAAGAAAGCGGCTTACGATTATGTGGAGGAAAAAGATGAAATTGAAATTACGGATTCAATGCCAATTATTATGCCGTTTACAGATACGGAATCAAAAATATTGATCGCATATTCTTTCCATGTTACCTTGTCGGAGTTGATTGTGTCAGGCATAAAAACGGGACGCATTGCATCGCCTGAAACCCCTTATGATCAAGGGACAACGGAGCTTTATCAACGTCTTACCCATCTTAACTTTGATACTTACTTGCACCGCGTACTTCCCTATTTTTATGCAAAGTATGCGCAACCGATAACGCCCGATATGTTGCGTCATAACGCTTCATTAAAACAATATACAGCGTCTCTTAAAAACAATCCCAAGGTTTATGTGATTCATTCGTATGATGATTTTATTGTAGATACTGAAGATTTAAAATGGTTACGCGACACGTTGCCAGAAAATCATGCTACGATTTTGAGTTGTGGTGGACACATGGGGTATTTACCCTACGCGACTTTTCATCACGCATTTATCCGTTATTTGCTTCAAAAAGAACCCGTTCCATTAACCCCTTAAAGGATTGTAAAAATGAAAAAGAATCTTCGCAAATCACAGTCGGGTCAAACCCTTTTAATGGGGCTTATGTCGTTAGTGGTGTTGTTATTTGCTATCTTTTTCTTATTTGATTTACATAGTATAATCAAAGCAAAATTTAAATCGAAAACCTCCGTTGATGCGGCCGCTCTTGTGGGCGCAAACTGGCAACGTTATACCTTGAATATGGTTGGAGATATTAACTTGGTGAAAGCCTCCACGTTGATGTTGACGGATATTCCCGGTGCGCCCGGACTCCCCTTTGATACCCCCGAAAAAGTGGAAGAACTCAAAGTGGTTTCCAATAATCTTTCAGAAATGCAACAACGTATTTTGTTTGTTGGCCCTGCCATTGGATTTGGCGCGGCGCAACAGGCCGCAAAGTATAATGGACTCGGCTCTAATGAGATGTTTAACCAAGCTTTAAAAGATCACTTAATTATGGTGAATGGCGAAGTGTATATGCCTCCGAATGTCAACCCCATTCTTGAACAGTATGAGTGGCGAATTCCTTACTGGGATATGTTGCATTCGGTTTATGACCAAGGCAAAGGGGTCGCGGTCGCGGTGAACTCAACCTCGGTGTTGTACCCTTCATTGAACTCAACTTCCCCGCAATATATCCATTTTTTAACCAGTAAACGTATCTATGAAGCCATCACTTACAATTATTGGTGTGATTTGCGTTATCTTTTGCGTTTAGATTTCTCGGCAAAATGGTGGGGAGATATTAGTTTGTCGTGGAATAGTTCGGGATTTATTGGCGAATGTGAATTTTTCCCTGTAGGGGTGAATTTTGCGCAGTCATCATCTATTTATCAAAACGCGATGGACTTAGGCGTATTGAGTACCCTTTTAGAAGAGAAGGGGCACACCCCTTTAAGTGAACAGTTTGATGAATATGATCCGTTACATCCTGGGGATAAAGATCAAATGTATAATCCATTACCCCATATTAAATGGGCATTGTTTGATAATAGCACATGGTATGGATATGATCAAGACTTATTGAATACATGGAGTGATTATTTGCGTTCATCTATTCGTGATGAATATGCTTATAGAGGGTGTCATGCGTATGTTTGGGCGGAGGTTGAGCCGACAACCATTTCGGGCTCCGTTATTCCTGTGAAATCAGACTTAACAACACAACGGGCGCGTGCAAGTGCGAATCGTCTTCAATCCGCCCATCACGTTTATGCGACAGCGTTAGCTAAACCGCTCGGCTCGTTAAAAACAAACGATGGCACGATTGCGCCTCAGGCGGCAGGGCGTTTCATTCTTCCTTGTTTTGAACGTTCTGTTTTGATTCCAGTTTCTTTGGAGCCTGAATCTGGCGTTGATCCTTTTGATTATAAGTGGTATGCTTTTTTAACTGAATATTTACCCGCGTTAGGCACCTGTAATTCATTAGACGAAATGGGACCCGAAAAACTTCCAGATCCTTCTAAATGGTCGTGGTTTATCTATTATCATAATGCGTTGAAAAAATTGGATGATCCTGCATGGCGTCAACAAGGCATTGATTGGTTAGATACCCCCATTTTAGATAAAGACGGTAAAAAAACAGGCACTTATGAAGATACCTGTGATAAACCTGATCGTGGGGGAGGCGGAAGTGGGCCTTCAAGCGGACCAGGTAAACTACATTAATCCAAGAAAAAGAGGGAAAGATATGTCTGAATTTGATTTATGTCGTTATGAAAAAATGCAGTATCGTCGATGCGGTCATAGTGGCGTTTTGTTGCCTGCGCTATCGTTAGGATTGTGGCATAATTTTGGGGAGTCGGACTCCCATTCAACCGCTTATGATCTCATCGCAACCGCTTTTAATCATGGAATCACGCACTTTGATTTAGCGAATAATTATGGACCGCCTGCAGGGCATGCTGAGTCTCTTTTTGGAGAGATATTTATTTCTCATTTTAGAGGTTATCGCGATGATTTGTTTATTTCAACCAAAGCAGGACACCTCATGTGGCCAGGTCCTTATGGTGATTGGGGGAGTCGCAAACATCTTATTTCAAGTATTGATCGCAGTTTAATGCGTATGAAATTAGATTATGTCGATTTGTTTTACTCGCATCGTCGTGATCCCGATACCCCTTTGGAAGAGACCATGGGCGCGCTCGCTTCAATGGTTCAACAAGGGAAAGCGCTCTATGTGGGAATTTCTAAGTATTCGCCCGAAGATACTGTGCGTGCCGTTGAGATTTTAGCGGATATGAACGTCCGTTGTTTGGTGCATCAAGTTCGCTATAATATGATTGACTCCGAACCCGATCAACAACTTTTTTCGACGCTCTCTTCGTTAGGTCTTGGCACTGTTGCGTTTTGTCCTTTAGCGCAAGGAATTCTCACGGATAAATATATTCATGGGATTCCTGAAACATCACGCGCTGCATCTGATTCTGTTTTTCTTTCTCGTGATAAAGTGATTACGCAGTATGAGCGCATTGTTAAACTCCACGCCGTCGCGCAACAACGCGGGCAAACACTTGCTCAAATGGCTTTAGCATGGGCATTGCGTGATAGTTCTGTCGTTGCATCGGCGATTATTGGGGCGAGTCGCCCTGAACAAATTATTGAAAACATTAAAGCGTTAGACAACACCTCTTTTACAAATGATGAGTTAAAACTTATCTCACAAATCACAACAACTTATTAAACTATAAAATAAAAAGGGATATACACATGAAATCATGGTTAATTGTAACATTTCTTGTCGTGGGAAGTTTCGTTCTTGCTACAAGTGAAAATCAATCTTCTGAAAAAGAATCAAACGTCGAATCTTCTAAAAAAGTTGCACAATCTATTCGTGAAACTCAAATGGAATTATTGAAATATATTCCTGAGGATGTTGACGCGGTCGGGTACTTATCAGGAAAAGTATTGTGTGAACAAGATGTAAAAGATTTCTTAAAAGCGTATGATCATTCAGCGAAGTATTTAAGATTTGTTCGACTCACGCGTAAATACGATCTTGATCTTTCGCAAATGAACCTTGCGTGTGGGGTACAACTTGAAGAAAACAGAATGAGTTTAATCATCTCTGCTCCCTATTCTTTACGCAAAATGGCGTTGTTTTATGCCGATTTTTCGAGTCAAATGACTTCTGAAAGAAAATTTACACTCGATTTTAAAACGATTGAAGGTAAGAATGGATGTTATTTAACAGCCAACGATGGTAAAAAAAATGATGAAGTTGTGCTTGAATTGGCCCCTCATACTTTTGCAATTCTTTCGCCGAAACTCAATGATTTAGCGTGGGGCGTTCGCGCTTCTCGCAAAATGACTCCCCAATCCGAAATGGTTTTGCGCTTTCCAATCTCACAAGTGGATACGACATTTGCGTTGGTGATGCGCTCGCCCACTTTGAACATGTTTAATGTGGGGATCGACTGTGAAAATAAAGAGTTATCGGGTAATTTTTCTTATTTTTTTACGACTCAAAAATCAGTTAAAGGATTTAACCAAATGGTGGATTCAGCATTTGCAGAAATGAAAGTAGAACCCGATCTTTTAGATTCTGCATTTCAGGAGATTTTAGCTTCTGCGAAATATCAGTTTAGTGGCAAAATATTTTCGGCATCAGCGAAAGTGAACTTGAAAGAAAAAAGAAACTTTGAACGATGGGCAATTCCCGTTACGCGAATTTGGAATAATTTGAATCAATTACATCGTTCAGAATCATCGAAGTCTCGTTTAGG
>CAZIVM010000130.1:0-6223 GCA_964542845.1 uncultured Victivallales bacterium | reverse complement strand
CATGTGTATGAGGTGTTTTTGCCCACTGTAAAAGTTGATTCACATTTTGAGGTAAGTGTTCAGTTAAACAAGCATATTTTTTAAGTTGTTGAGGCGAATGCTCTAAAACAGAAAGCAATGCAGGCTCTATTAACGAGGCAGAATCCGCACCGTTTGCAATGACGCGCAACATTCCCCCTTTTTTCAACGCTTTGAATGCGAGGTTGAAAAATTGTCTAGGATGCACATATGCCAATGCCCAACCGCAAATAATATGATCGTACATCTCCGTTTTTCCCTTTAAAAAGGATAAAATATCTTGTTGTAAAACATGTACGCGAGGATCTTCAATATTCTCACGAAATACTTTTAACATCCCTGCAGAAACATCCACGGCATCCAACGCAAACTTTGCATCCGAACCTTCGAGTATTTTTCGAGAAATATTCCCTGTTCCACAAGCTAAATCTAAAATTTTCATCCCATCCTTAAGATCGCTTTTCTCCGGTAAAATAAAATCGTTAAAATTGCCCATGTGGGTTTCCCAAAGAGAGTAAGTAGAAGCAACGGCATCATAAGCTTTCCCGAACTCCTCTGGTGTTGTGATCTGAGCCGTGAATTTGCAATACAAGACTCTAAAACTTAACAGCACTTTTCCAATCATAATTTTTCTCCTAAATAAATATAATAAGAATGTGTAAATACAACGTTACGAATCACAAGTGAATAATTTGATAAAATTTTTTCAATTTGCAATTGTGTAAAAAAATGGTAGCGATAAGCAAACGGATACTCCCAAAGTCGACGCATCCAATTGAGCGGATGTGAAATTTTAGGCACATCTAACACGAGGAGGCGTCCGCCTTTTTTGAGAAGTTCAACCGCACGCGTGAGTATAAGGTCAACATCTTTGACATGGTGTAGCACATCAATAAGTAGCACAATATCAAAAGATTGCGGATCAAGATGAGCCGTTGCAATATCACCACAACACGGTGTAATATGAGGATGATGGGGCACACGCGATAACATCGACTCCGATTCGTCTACGACAACCACTTTGGCCCCTTTTTGAGCCAATAAAAAAGCATAATAACCTGTTCCGCCTCCGAGATCAACAACAGAATCGCCCTCCTGCACATCTAAAGATGCCATCACCGCATCGGATTGAAACAATCCCAAGCCGCGCATAATCGTGTTATACCAAGGTGCAAACGTTTCAAAAACAATACTCATATGAATTTTTCCAATCCTGAGTTGTTGTTTAAATCCACGTGATTTCTTTTCGATAATTGACACATTATCGCCTCTCCTTATCATTTATTAGTTTAAACATTACTTTATCATTGAAATAAGAAAAATCAAGAAAATAGCGAATAAAAAATATGATTTTTAAAATTATAGGCTAAGATTTCTAATCAAAAGACGTCAAATAAATATCAACTATTATATTTAACCTAAATCCAAAGGCGCAAAATGAAAAAATTATCCATTACTATTTTATTAATTATCGCAAGTATTATTGTCATCTTCTACATCCAATCGAATAAAAAAGTGCATTCTTTCACCGATGCAAAGCGTATGACACATGAACAGATAAGTCTTGATATTTTAAAACAGAGTGTCGGGGAAAAAGGAGGAAGCGTTGTTTCGGGTTTCGGACTCTTCCAAAATTTATCGCTACTCTACTGGGGGGCGTCGGACAAAGCCAAAACAGAAATTGAACATTTATTCAACACAGATTCTAATACATTTGATGTCGAGCTAATAGATAAATTTTTAGTTTTTGCAAAACAGATTAACAATACGAAAGTTATGCAAAGCGTCAATTTAATCTTACATAACAAAGAAACATCTTTGAGTCCAAACTACATTGAAAAAGCAACAAAATATGCGTTGCTTAAAGAAACTCATCTTGACCCAGAAAAGCTCGCAACCGAAATCAACCAATGGGTTACTGAAAAAACAAATCACAAGATTATGAAAGTTGTTGATGGAAATGAACTTAGCTTTCAAACATTATTAACCATCATCAGTGCAACCGTGTATGAAAACACATGGAATGTGCCATTTAGAAAATGGACCCCACGAGAGCGCATCGCGTTTACTTCATCCCCAACACGCACAGAAAACATTGAAATCATGTCGACAAGTAGCGCGAAGATTCGTTATAACAGCGATTCAAATTATGCCTACATATCCATCCCCATGAAAGAGAACTTTTATTTTGAAGCCATCTTGCCACATCAATATCTCACAGCACAAGCGTTAATTGCTCAATTTTCGCATGCAGATTTAACACGACTACGCGAAATAAAGCGTCACACCGAACCGTTGGAAACTCAGGTTCAACTTCCCGTATTCTCCACAGAGAAAACAATTCATTTAATCCCTATTCTTCAATCCCTAGGGTGCAACGCTATTTTTAATCCTAATCCTCAAGGAAATTTCAATGCCATGTTTAATACGCCACAATCGGATGCCTTTATTCATTTATTTCGTCAAGTGAATCACTTTTCAATAGATGAAACAGGCGTCAAAGCAGCAAGCGTTACCATCACTGCTCCTTGTCAAAAATGTGCCGTAGAGGAAAACCAATTTAAAGCAGACCACCCCTTTATCTACACGATTCGATACCAAAAAGATAACACTGCATTTACCTTCTTTTTTGGAGTTATGGACATATAGAGTTCTATTTTTATTTTAGAGTAATGTCTATCATAATGCCACAAAAAAAACGCACACTGTTTTATCCACAGTGTGCGCTTTTTTAACTTAAATAAATGTGATTAATCAATTACTTGAGGAGTCGGACTTGCCCTTTGGAGTCGCTACCGCCATCCGTACGCACGCTCATGCGAATTTTGCATGAGTTGTTGCCTTTTGACGACTCAGATAATTGATAGGAATACTGGTTGCCCTGACTTGGCGTACCCGCAATGCCTTGACGTGTTTCGCGCCATACTTCATCGCCATCAAGTTCAATCGCCACCCACTTAATCTCTAAACGATGTTTGCCTTGTTTGAAATTAAACGAGATGCGTTTTGAAGCTTTGAGTTGATCTAAAGGCACATCAAATTCAAGTATCGATTCTTGAGTTGAAATTTGTTCTGGGAACCACTCGCCTACAAGATGACCTGCATCGACATTGATTTGGGGCATCTTTTCATTGCTCGCTTTCATCACCCACTCTTGGGCGGTTTTAAGCGGGAACGGAAGCGGCTTGACTTGTGTGACCCCTTCGCGCATTACCCATGCTTCTTCCCACTGCGCACGTGCAAAAGGTTGATTTGCTTTTAACGCATCAAAATAGGCGTTCATACGAGGCGCATAGAAATCACGAATAAGGCCACTCCACATGCGCGCGGAATAGTCGTTAATGGGTGGACCCCATACGGTAACAAGACGTCGTGCATTATGTTCATAATTATTTTGTTCTTCGGGAGTTGTACCATGTGAACGCGCAAGTGAAATCCAATTCGAAAGTTTGAGATTAGGGTGAGATTCCAATAAGTGATCGGTTTCAAAGAGATAGGTTAATGCTTGAACCCATGCAGTATCGCGTAATGCTTCATCGCCTTGATCGTGTGCTTTTTTGGCAAGTGCGAACCACGCATTGGCTTTAATGCCTAAGTAAGCGGCAGCCAAATCGATGGCGTCATTACGATACAAAGGTTCGTTTTTGAAGGTGGGCGCAACACTCAAAAAGAGTTCAACACCTTTCATAAATTTATCAGATTGGTGAAGCGTACCTCCAAAGCCCATGTGTTGCCACCCTAAGCGAGGATGATCAGTGAACGAACCATAACAAGTTTCAAAAAAGATTTGCCACGCTTCTTGCATCGGTTGGGGATAAGCACCATAACGTGCCATGCAAAGATCTTTAATCCATGTTTGCACGTCGATTGGGGTTGTTTGCCACGGTAAATCACACAACATTTCATAGAGCACTTCGTTGTTCTCAATCCCTTCAGGACATAACCCATAACCGCAAAGATTGCCACGATTAGGCGAGTTCAACGCTTCTGAAACCGATTTTGCATAATAACTAAAAATCCCAGTCCATCCTGTTTTACCGCCCATATTGGGAATAAAGCCCATTCCCCATTGTTTACCATTGTAGCCTTTATATAAATCATAATTCATACCGTTGCGCCAAAACGTGGCGTTATAGTCAAAGGCTTCATCGAGGATGAACACTTTATCGTTTGGAACTTTTGAGAAGAGGGCTTGGGTATTTTCTGGGGTCCAGATATGACGTTGATAACCAAACATCCATCCTTGAACCACCCATGTTGCTTTTGGATTTCCTGCGCGGATTGATTGATAGATTGCATCACCACATTCGGAAAGAAGTTTTTGATGTTCATCTTTCGCCCCTGGAAGTTCCATCTCGTTGAAACTATCCGCGATATAGAAATCGTTTTCGCCAAACTCTTTTTCCCACTCTTCAATGAAGAGTTGACCAATTTTTTTGAAAAGTTCGGTATTCGGGGCGAGGATACTTCCGCGTTTATCGCTTGGAAAACCGGCCCAGCTCAACGATAAAAGTTGAATATCAGGATAATGATTTTTGAGTCCTTTCGGCACAAATCCTGCAAATCCTGGAGCAATAGGATGCATCCCTAAGGCACGCAAACGTTTTAAAATTTTGTGCTGTAATGCAATTTGTCCTGCGTGCCAGTTTGCATTTAAAGGGCCATCATGTTTTGTAATGTTGCCCATACGTTGCCAAGGTAAGTGAGCAGGACCCGTATAGAATTCATCGATTTCAGCTTGGGTTAAACCGAGTCGTTTCCAGACACGCTCTCCGATGGCTTCGGTTGCCACAAGCGCGAGTGGCATATTGAGTCCGTGCAACGCCATCCAATCGATTTCTTGTTCCCAACGCGCCCAGTCCCAATAAGGCGTAGTGTAGCCATAAGTGACCACATTTAAGTAGTAACGGAACTTAAAAGGGGTAGAGATTTCGAATTGCGTATCGGGAAATACTTCTGGAAACTTTGTACGATTACCCGACCACGCATTCATCCCCATGCCTTCGTTTTTGACATAGGTATAGACGGCACGAATTGCCGTGACCGAATCCGAGGCAACGATGTTGATTTTATTATTTTCAACCTTAACTTTTGCATTCAATGTTTGTGCGGTGTCACATTGAATATGAACAGCGCTAGCACGTTCGCCCATAAAACGTTTGAGAACATTTTGAGTCTCATCAGTGTTCGACTCGCCTCCGAGTGCGCTCGTGAGATAAAATGGGGCTAAAAGACAAGGCATCCAACGTAATAATTTCAACATCTTTACTCCAATCGTTTTGTATTAACTTGAATAACTAATAAGTTCTAATACTATAACCCTATTTGACTATTTTTTCAAGTCTTAAACCCTATATCAAAAAGAAAATTTGTGTTTATTTTACTTTTTGATGGAGGTTTTGCAGGCTGAACACGCTTTTTCGTACCAAATGATGCGATGATTGCATTGAGGGCAACGTGTCTCTTGGTCCATACGATTCACCCAATTTTCAACACCACTATCACGCATCTGCTCAAGATTTTGAATTACATATTCATGATGTTTAACCCCATTGACAATATGGGTTTGAGTAAACTTTTTAAGTCGTTCACATGGAAAATCAGGGCATTCGTAACAGCGCGTAACCCCTTTTTGTGCAGCGCATTCTCTAAAGCCATTCGGACAGCCTCGGCACTCTTCGGCAACGCGAGAAGAGAGACATCCATCACAATCTTTACCAAAAGAAGGACACGTGGCACAATACAATCCACAAATAGCCGCTTCGGGGTGTTTAATTTCAGTGTCAGTACACATGCGAGCCTTAGGGCATCCCGCGCATTGACGCGCACATGGTGTCGTTACTGTAGAATTTTTACATTCGTCCATACATCCTCCTAACATAATAAAAAATGTTAAAAAAACAAAACTTAAACATTTGATAAATCGTTTCATCTTTACTCCAATCATTTTGTATTAATTTAAAATAACTCATAAACGTTGATAATATAATCCTATTTGATGCTTTTTTCAAGTTTACAATCGTATATAAAGAAGAAAATCATATATTTGTTACCTTCTGAATAAAATATTGTCCTTTCTTTTAACTTTTTTATACAATATAAGGTATAGTTTATATATAGATACAACTCATATTTTATTATGATTGATCTTCTTGTACGAATCTATTGTATGCTCGAAATGTAATATTATCACGAACACTATTCA